>JALUUK010000162.1 GCA_027021395.1 Acidobacteriota bacterium | reverse complement strand
GCGGACTACTGGTGGTTGAGCGGCGCGCTCGAAGACGAGGTGGACGCGCGCAAGTTTGGTGACTGGCTTTCGAGAATGCTCGCTCTGGAGATCGAAGACTTCCTGCCCCCCGACGAAGACATCGACGATGCATTCGAGTCGAAAGCGACCTGGCGCATCGTTCTCGATCTGGACCCGCGCAGCCGGCCTGCGGACCGTGAACACCGCGTCGAGATGCGCTTTTTCCGCTCTTCCCGCTACGATCATATCTTCCGCGCCGTCGTTTCCGATCGTGCCGGGTCGATGCGCGTGCGTGCCGCGTCCTTGCTCGCGCGAATCGAGCAGGCGCCGGCGGCGTGGCGATCGATGACGGTTCTCGATTTCACGCCTTGGGATGTCGGTGAATTCGAGATCCGCGATCGTGATCAGGTCCTCACCGTCACGCGCATCGGAGACCGCTCGTCCACGAACCTCTCTTGGCTCGTCGAAGAGAACGAGCACTCCCCTGCAAAGCGCGACGAGTTGAGCAACGAAAAAATCAACGCATTCCTTTCGCGCATCGCGCGCACGGACGCGCTACGCATCGACGACGGGATCGACGAAAAGTCCGCAGGACTCGCACCGCCCGCCCGCACCTTGATTCTGCGCTTTTTCGGAGACGATCGACCGCCATGGACGCTCGACTTGGGACGGTCCGCCGAAGACGGCGGCACCTATCTTCGGCGGCATTCACGCCCGGCGATTTTCATCCTTCGTTCCGATGACGCCGATGCCATGACGTCGTTGCTGCACCCGGCCGAGCTTGGGCCCGACCCCGGATGACATCGCGGCGGGCGTGTGTATGATGGCTGACGGTCTGCGCGCCCGTAGCTCAGCTGGATAGAGCATCTGACTTCGGATCAGAGGGTCGGGAGTTCGAATCTTCCCGGGCGCGCCAAATGCTCGTCCGCCGTTCTTCCTACTCGGCGGGCGCAGCATCCGCGGCGGGAGCGGGAGCACCGGGGGCTGCGCCTTCCGTTCCTCCCGGAGGCGTCGGCGGCGGACCGATGATCTGCGCTAGATCGAGCGATTCCGGCTGCGCCTGCATCACGAGTTCGGCAGCGACGCGGGTCATCTCGAGCTTGATCGCCTGGTCGAAAAGGCGCTGCATGATCTCTTCCTTGGCCTCTTCGAAACTTCGCTTTCTTCGCGGCTTGACCTCGGTGGCCTTGAAGAGGTGATATCCCTGCGGACTCTCGATGACTTCGGAGAGTTCCCCCTCTGCGAGACCGAAGATCACGGACTTCAACTCGGGATCGAATTGAAGGCTCTCCATCACCACGCCGATATCGCCGCCCTTGAGCGCTGAAGTATCCGTGGAAAGTTCGCGAGCCACATCGGCGAAGCTCTCACCGGCGAGTATGCGCTCGCGCGCCTCCACCGCCGTCCGGCGCTCGCGCTCGCGTTGATCTTCGGGGGCATCCTTCGCGATCGATCGCAGGAAGTGGAACACATGCACCGTCGCCTCTTCCTCGAAGACGTCCGGGAACTTCTCGTAGTAGCGGCGCGCTTCGCTTTCGTTGGCGCGCTTTTCACGAACGACGGGCGCGAGAATTTCATCCCGATAAGTGTCGCGAAGCAATTCCCAGCGCAGTTGTTTTCGGCGTTTGTCCGGAGTCAGCCCCGAATCCTCGAGCTGCTTGCGCCAGACTTCGGTCGACTCGAAAAGCGCCATCTCGGCGGCGATGCTCTCTTGCACCTTCTCGTCATCGACCGTCAAGCCGAGTCGTTCCGCCTCGAGAGCGACGACCATCGTCGCCCGCAGGAGCTGCTGGCCTTGCAACAGCAGTTCGTATTCCATCGACGGAGAGACCGGAATGCCCTGCCGCATGAAGTTCAGTTCGTAGGATGCGACCCAGTTGATCAGCCAAGCCCCGGAAACTTCCGCACTCACCTCGCCGGCCTCGTTCTTCAACCTGACGACGGCCACATCCTTGGGGATTTTCTTCAGGTAGGACTCGGGAAGTTCCGGCCCATCCGACCCGCACCCCGCAAGAACGATCATCGCGCCCAAGAGCACGACGACGAGCGCGGAAAACGACCGACTATTCCAACGATTCGACTGGATCATTTCGCAGCACCTCTTCGGCATGGTGGATTTCCCGAAAATGAGCCGGGGATTCTAACCCGAATACCCCGCGAAGGCTTCGCCTGCCCGCCGATGCTCGCGGGCGAGCGGCTCCGACCCTACACTCAACCATAGTGATCCCCCGAGCACAAAAAGACGAGCGGAGCCCCGGGCGATACCTGCCCGGCTTGGGCCGGCGCGCCTCGTGGTCCCGCTTCGTCTGGCTGACGCCGGCCGGTATGGTCTGGCTGGCGCTCTCGGTCGCGGCCCTGGTCGCGGGCAGGCGTCTATTGGACGTCGTGCTGACTCTCGCCGGGGCGTGGGGCTTGATCATCCTCGCCCTGACCGGAGCCGCGAGCCTCGCGCATGCGGCGCGGCTTCGTAGGGATGTGCGCCGGGCTCTCGAAGCGGCGAAGGACGAGTGGACGGGGCGTGAGGGCATGGCCTGCTGGGGCGATCTGATCATTCCGAGGCGCGGGTGGCCCTTGGTGCTCGATCCCCGTATCGGCTGGGTGCATCCGAGAGGAACGGGTGAATTCGTCGCCGAAGGTGAACGACTGCGCGAGAGAGTACGGTGCGACGCGCGGGCCGCGACCGACCGGATCGTCAGGGCGGTCCTCGCCGAAGACATCTTCCGCTTGTGGCGCATCCAATGGCGCCCGTCCGCCAAGGTCCATGCACGGGTGACGCCGGATACGGGCGAATACGACCGCAGCACCTTGGAGCGATGCATCAGCAGCGGAGACCTGTTCGAAGATCCGCTCGGCTCTCCGGAAGGAGACCGCATCGATTCCCGCCCCTACACCCGCGGCGATCCGGCGCGGCTGATCCTCTGGAAGGCTTACGCGCGTTGCCGTCGCCTGCTCGTGCGCTCCCCGGAGCGAGCGCGTTCTCCCCACGAAAAGCCGCTGCTCTACCTCGTTTCCGGCCGGAAAGACGGAGCCGCTGCGGCCCTCGCCTGGTTTCTGCTCCAAGACGGCTTGGGCGGCGACGGCATGCGCTTCGCCTGCGACGGTCATCCGGAAGCAACCGAGGATGCCGCCGAGATTCGCCAAGCCATCCTGGAATCGTTCGATGCACGATCGCCGCCCGGCGCGGATCTCCGCCAAGCGCTCGAAAAAGCGGGCTTCCGAGATCGAGGATCGCTGATCCTCATCGCTCCGGCTGTGACGAAGCCGTGGAAAGATCGCGTGTTGCCGCTGATCGAGCGAGAACCGTTGCGCACCTCCATCGTGGCGGCGGCCGATCTCGGCCCCGCATCCTCCGACCGCTCCCGCCTGCGCGACGCGCTCTTCATCCCTCAGGCGAACCCGGATCCTTCGTGGGAACAGGTCAGAACG
>JALUUK010000161.1 GCA_027021395.1 Acidobacteriota bacterium | reverse complement strand
TGCTCGGCAACTCAACGCGGTCGTGCATCGCCACTTCGATGAATCTCAGGTCTACAGAATCGATCACTATCTGGGTAAGGAGACGGTACAAAACTTGCTCGTTTTTCGGTTTTCCAACACGATCTTCGAGTCTCTCTGGAATAGGGATCGCATCGAGCGGGTCGAGATCACGGTCGCGGAATCTCTCGGTGTTGAGGACCGTGCGGGATACTACGACAAGAGCGGTGCGCTGCGAGACATGGTACAGAACCATGTCAGCCAATTGATCTCGCTCGTTGCGATGGAAGTACCGACGACGTTTAGCGCGAATGCCGTTCGCTACGAAAAGATCAAGGTGCTGCGTTCGATTCAGGCTTTGTCAAATCGCGATGTCGCTTTCGGCCAATATGCCGCGGGGCATCTCGAGGGGCCGCAGGTAGCAGGATACCTCGACGAGCCGGGGGTCGCCCCGGGTTCGCAGACAGAAACCTTCGTGGCCATGCGGCTCGACATTCAAACTTGGCGGTGGCAGGGCGTGCCTTTTTTCGTGCGAACAGGCAAGCGGATGCCGAAGCGCGTCACGCGCATCGTGGTGACTTTCCGGACGCCGCCGGTTTGCCTTTTCGAGAATCTCGGTGCGTGCATGGTGCAGCCCAATCAATTGATCGTACGCCTGCAGCCCGATGAGGGTTTCGAGATGTACTTCGACGTCAAGGTTCCAGGAGATCCCTTCGCCATTCAGCGCCATCCCTTTCGTTTCGACTACGAGGAGACATTCGGAAAGTTGCCGGATGCCTATCAGACACTGTTGATCGATGTCGCATCAGGGGATCAGACGCTCTTCGTTCACGGAGACGAGGTTGAGGCGGCATGGAGCCTTTATGATCCCTTGCTCCAGCGATCCCGGCAGATTCACCCCTATCCTTCGGGGACGTGGGGTCCGGCGGCTTCGGACCAACTCTTGGCTAGCCGAGGAGCAGTATGGACTCCCCTCTAAGTGTCGTCGTTTATCCCGATGCCGAATCGGCGAAAGCGGGCGCAGCGGAGGAAATAGCATCTGTACTGCGGTCGGCCGCAAGCGTGCGCGGGCAGGCGACCATCGCACTTGCAGGGGGTCGGACTCCGGAAGGGTGCTATCGGAAGCTTGCTCAGCGTCATGACTTCGCAGAGTGCTGGGATCGCGTCAAGGTGTTCTGGGGCGACGAGCGCTGCGTGTCTACGGATGCTCCATCGAGCAACTATCGAATGGCCAAGCGCTCGCTGATCGACGAGATGACGGGTTCGCCTGCGGGCATCTATCCGATGCTGCCGTTCGAAGCGCGGCAACGCGGGGACTTCGAGCGGGCTGCAGAAAGGTATGCCGAGACGCTGAGGGATGAAATCACAGAGCGTGTCAACGGCATCCCGTCGCTCGACTTGGCCATTTTGGGTATTGGCGTCGATGGTCACACGGCATCGCTCTTTCCAGGAGATCCGCTGATCGGCCACGACAAGCAGTGGGTTCGTCTCGTCGAGGCTCCGCAAGAGTACTCTCCGCGGCATCGGCTCACGCTCACGCTTCCGCTACTCTCTTCCGCGCGCGTCGTCTGCTTCCTCGTGACCGGCAGAGAAAAGAGAGACGTGGTTGCGGAAGTGCTGAGGTGCATTCGGTCCCGTTCGACGGGAACGTATACGAAACAAGCCGCCCCGCGCTACCCCGCGGCAGGGGTCTTCGCGCGCGAGCGGCTCATCTTCGTACTCGATGCTGCGTGTAGCTAGAGCTTGAACTGCAGCGATACCCAGAGCTTCGAAGTGTCCGTCGAGAACATCTCAGCTTTGTAGTCCGCATATTTCGTGAGGAATGTGAAACCATCTCCGAATGGGCGAACGATCAGGATACCGAGTTCGGATCCATAGTCTATGTTGTCGTAGTCGGACGTGAATCTGTGGTAGACCCCTCCGAGTTTCCACTTTCCGGCCTTGACAAAAGCCGATCCATAAAGATCGCGAAGACCGTTCGCTGGGGTATTGAGGAACTTGTCGGTCCAGCCGTTGAAGGCGTGCAGCGTCGCCAGCGGTGTAGCGAACCCGTACAAACCGTTGTTGCTCCCCAGAATCTCGAGATCGAGCTTTACGGTGAGTATGCCCGACTCGACACCGAGCATCAGGTGCGTGAATGTGGCGTCGATCGTATCCGCACCGCGCCGAAAAGCCGATTGATCGGCGAACTCTCCGAGAAAGAGGATCTTCGTCTTGTCGGCAACCTTCTTCCCGCCCTTGATACGCAATCCGAAGTTCTTGTGAGAGGCACCCGCAAGGGGGATCTCTTGGAGCTCGATGAAATGCGCGTATCCGACGATTTCGGCGAACGAGGCCTTGTAGGCAAGATTCACAAACTGTGCATTCGTATTGATATCGGCTCTCAATGGGCTGGGATTGTACTCACCGAAGATCCGGTTGACGTTGTTGACGTGAGCGAGAATCAGCCGCCATTTTTCGTTGAGTTGTGAGACTACGGCCAAGCCGTCGTAGGTCTGCTCGTTCTGGCGCCATCCGACGTTACCCACGAAGCGATGATCGTCGAGTGTGATGCGCTGACGCCCAAGTCGGACGGTCGTGTTCTTGATGCCGGTGAAGTCCATGTAAGCTTGATTGAGTTCCGTACCGATCGGATCGGCAACCACGGGATACTGCGTATTGCCGTTGGCGGTGCTGTTGAATTCTTCTCTTCCAAGGGAACTGACGTCCTCGAGTTCTGCGAAGGCGGAAAACCCGTTGTACTTGCCGGTACGGAAGCCGAGCCGTAGGCGAGCCGTCAAGGCTTCGGCATATTCGGAGAATCCGGTTTCGTTGACACCTTCGTATCGAACACGAAGGTCGATCTCAGCCTTTCCCTCTTTGAGCGCTTCCTGGACGGTTTCTCCGGAAAAGGATGTGGATGGGATGAGCAACGTGAGTGTCATTAGGGCCAAGAACGGAATCGATGCCCTTGTGCGGAGGTGGAATTTCATACTCGGGTCTCCTCGATATTCCTTCGGTGGTCGGGGACCAGGATAAGGTATACACCCACTCTTTCGTGAGCGTGGCACGAGTCTCCAGCGACCGTGTTAGGGGCCTCTATAGCACACGAAATGCCAGGTGAGAAGACGAGCCGATATGCTCGCTTCCTCTTGTTACCGTGCATGGTTCCCGAATCCCTTGCCGGTGGTCATCCATTCCGGAGGGACAAGAGTGCGCGATTTGGCGCTGCTTCGCCTTTTCATCGCGTGATTCGCCCCACCAAGGCAAACGAGGACTGTCTGTGAGTGCGTTGCGACATCGCCGGCTAAACGAGTTCCCCGATGTAGTTCTCACGGGCCAAGCGCCGGTACACCACGAGAAAGGTCGTCAGCGGAACGACGCGAATCGGCCCGGTGATCGTCCACCGGGTGTTCTTACGGTAGAAGTATGCGGGACGAAATGTTCGGGAT
>JALUUK010000160.1 GCA_027021395.1 Acidobacteriota bacterium | reverse complement strand
CAACGCTGAAAGAACTGTTCCAGACGATTTTTTCCACTTTTTCCACGCGCTCCCTCCAATCTGAGAAACGCTCCACTCAGCCGCATCCAAAATGACGAGTGCTTTGCGGTAAGTCTAGTCTCCCAAACCTGGAAAAAACCACCGGGTTTCCCCGATCCCGGCCGGCGCACCGGGGTACGCGGAAGAAGCGGGGCTCGACCAGCCTCTCCCCGGCAGCGGCATCACGCAGACCTCTCTGTCAGATCCAAGTGAGACACCTGCCCCCTTCAACGACTGTAGAGAGCGAGGAGAACTCGGCGGCCTGTCCCCCCGAAAGAGAGGGCGCGAAAGCCACAACAAGACGATACTCCGCCATAGAGCACGATGAGCTCCTGCACGGGGATCAACGGCTACGAAACCCGATCGAGCAGGCAGAACTGATGATCGATATCCCCAGAGAGTCTCGAAGATGCCGGGCATGCTCCTAGAGAGCCCCGAAAACGACGGGAGCAGTTGATGCATGCCGAGATCCTAGCCCCCGTGACGGGAGTGGCTCCAGCCTACCGCGCACTCAGTCTGCCCCGTTCATCTTCCTTTCGGCCGGCGCCGGATACACCAACTCCATCGCCTAGCGAATCAGCGCCCCGGAACGTCGGATGATTCTATAACACCTTCATTGGGAGCGTTTTGACAGGCTCCGTGCACTAACGGATAATCCGGGGCAGGCGAAAGAGACCAAAGCAGTCAACAGTCAAATCTCTTTCGAGCAAGAACAAGACGGGGAGCAGCAATGACCATTCAAGGGTTGATCGTAAGTGCCGCGCTCGTTACGCTCCTCAATGCTGAAACGATTGCCGCTGAAAATGAGCCGATATCTCGGCAGAAGGAATGCAGCATCGGAGCATTCTCATTGGGAACTCCGTTCAATAGGAACGCGCAACGTGTCAGGAGATCTCGAGCAAAGACCTACTCGAAGCCCCGTGGAACCGGTCGGATCTACCGTGTTCTCGATGAACAGGGTCCGTACAAACTTTATCTCCATATCGTAAACGGACGAATAGCGCGAATCATTCGTGAATTCGAAGGCACTCAAGCCGGCCACGTTTATAAAGCACTAGAAGAGAAGTACGGCGAACCCGATGCCTCTGGGAGCCTAGTCCCAGACATGAAATCGAATTACTCCCCGATCGGTGGATCGATCAAACTGGAAAATCGCGTCTTCTGGCGTGATTTCGAGTGTCGGCACGTTATTGAATTCGTGAAGCAGTCCAAGACTTCGATTTCAGTGTTTGCCGGTGGAACAAGAGAACGCGTAGGGGTCATCTGGTCCATCAGCACCGTAGACCCCGATTCCGCCTCCAACTCACTTGTCGACTAGCCCGTGACCACCCCCGACATCGCGCGCTTCCCAAGTCTTGCATACAGAAAAGATGACTGGCGGAGGGGGTGGGATTCGAACCCACGGAGAGCTTGCACCCTCAACGGTTTTCAAGACCGTCGCCTTAAACCGCTCGGCCACCCCTCCGGCGGGCGTGATTCTAGCTCGATTCTCTGCTGCGACAACGACCGAAAGGCGTCGATCGTCTCTCCGGATCAGGAATGCCTGCCCTGCGCACCGTGCTCACACTTCCGGCGCGGCTTGCCGCGCGTATCAGCCTTCTCGGCCTGTCGGCGAATCTCTCCCTGCCGCTGCCGGCGACCGGCGGCCGGTCGTTCCGTACGGGGTCGAACTCGGCTCGGAGGCTTCCCTTCGCCGGGTCGTCTGGAGTCGTTGGGGTCGGGTCTCTAGGAGTAGTCGGGGCTAAGAGACGTCTCGAGCGATGCAGGCAGCGAGTCTTCCAGGGATTCGGCACCGAGATCGGTCATCACTCGTGTGGCGAGATCGGAGATCGCCTTGGCCGCACTTGCCCCGGGATCACTGATGACCAGTGGCTCGAAGCTGTCTTCGGCTGCGAGAACCGCTGAGTCGTTGGGGATCTCGGCCCACACCGGCAAATCGACATCGTCCCCAAGCTCGCGCCGGAGTTTCTCGACCATCGCGAGATTCTTCTTGTGCGAACCGGGCTGCACGGAATTGAGAACCAAGACGGGGTGAAAGACGCCGACTGGAGAAGCACAGCCCTGCTCGGCATCGCGAATGGCGGTCATGTCCTTGACGAGATCTTCGAGCGAAGTGTAAATCTGCGCCTGCCGCGGCACCGTCGTTACGGCGCTGCCGCGAGCCGTGCGTCGGCCGCGGGCGAGACGCAGCCAATGCTCCGTGGACTTCGCATAGGTTTCCGAATGAAGATCCATTACGACGATTTGGCGATCGCCCGCAAGATAAAGATCGAGGTTCTGGCGGCTCGCACTCTCTCCGACCTCGACGAGAACCACGTCGGCGGGCAATGAGTTCAGGCCGTGGACGAGTTGGGCGACTTCGTCCGCTTTCAAGCTGGATGGGCGCAGCGTCTCTCCCGTGCCGGGGACGAGACGGAGCCCCGAAATCCCCTCCACGGCCACGGAGATTTCCTCGAGATGGCTCATCCGGCCGGAGATGAAGTCGAGCAGCCCGCGCTTGGGGCAGCGCACGCCGAGCGGCAGATGAAGTTCGGCTGTGCGCAGATTGAGGTCCACCAAGCAGACCCGCAGATGGCGCTGTGCGAGCACGACGCCGAGATTGACCGCCAAGAAACTCTTGCCGCTCGCTCCGTCACCGGAACCGATCGTGATCACTCGACCCACGGATGAACCCTCGATCCCCTTGACGTCGAAGATGGTGCACCGCCGGCGGTCGGGTCAATGCCATTTTCGCAAGTCGAGACATTCTATCGAGGAAGAGGATGCGGGACCCGGCCCGACTATTCGAGGAACATCGGTTTGCCGAGCACATCGTCCAATTTGGGCCGGTACTGTTCGATGTCGTAGTAGCGGTCGACGTTGACGCGCCGGACGCCTTCGCTGACCACGCGCATCGGTTGCGTCCGATATTTTCCGTCCTCTACGGCAAGCATTTGTCCTGTCCGCCCCTTGAGAATCAGTTCCGCAGCCGAACGTGCGAAATTGATCGCCACGAGGCGATCGAGCGAATCCGGGGGACCGGAGCGCATGAGATAAGCCAAGTTCTGATAGAGCAAGCCATGGCCGCTGATACGTTTGATGTACTCGCCGACACGTGCCCCGATCCCGCCGAGCTTGCGATGGCCGAACGCATCGGCTTCGCCGGATTCGAGCGGAGCACCACCTGCTGGGTACGCTCCTTCCGAAACCGTCAAGACACTGTAGCGACTTGGGTTGGCTTCGCGGTCGGCGACGAGCAAGGTGACGAGGCGCTCCGGATCGAAGGGAACTTCGCTGATCAACGCCCGGTCGACCATCGCGAGCAGCGCGATCATCAGAGAAGTTTCCCCGGAATTGCGACCGAAGAGTTCCACGACGAGGTGCCGCTCGTGGGAACCGGCAGCGCTTCTC
>JALUUK010000159.1 GCA_027021395.1 Acidobacteriota bacterium | reverse complement strand
CCGCTTCACCCCCTTCGGCGAGGTCACGATCGAGGACGACCAGGGGAACGCCCTTTCCGAGTCCGCCTTCGGAAACGACCGCTTCTTCCTGGGGCGTCCCTACGACGCGCTGACCGGTCACGACGACCTCCGCGCCCGCTGGTACGACCCGACGACGGGCTCCTTCCTCGCCCCGGACCCGCTCGGGCCGGTGGACTCTCGGAACCTCTACCAGTACGGCTTCGGAGCCCCGGCGACTTGGATGGACCCGTGGGGGCTGCAGGCGTCGGATGCGGCCGGTGGCGCCGGAATGCTGCGGTGGATCGGACGAGGGCTGAGGGTGGTCGGGTGGGTACTTGCCGAACTGGAGCCCACGCCGCTCGGGGAATGCTTCATGATGGCGGCTACGGGTGTAACCATCGTCGACTTGTTTCAGGACTTCCAGGTAGAAGAACCAGATGATTCAGCCGAAGATGGAGAAGATGTTGACGAATATCAGCAGCATACCGAAGGAGGAGGGGGATCCGAGCAGGACGGGGAAGACGGCCAAGCAGAGGGTAAGCGGCGCAAGCCATTCGAGCCATATATTACCGAGGAGAGGAGGCGGCATATTCTCCATGAAGATGAAACCGGCGGAGGGCATCTCTTTGGGACAGGACGCCCAGGGAAGTCGGAATTCCCGGAGTCATGGACAGAGGAAGTCACCGAAGAGAATATCATGGAAATTTCTAGAGATCCCAATTCGGTTCGTACCAGACAGATGAACGGCAGAATAGCGATCACCGGTCAGCGAGATGGGGTAGTAGTGACGGTCATCGCCGAAGAGGACGGCGCTATCGTCACAGCCTATCCCAGGAATACTCCCCGCAATCCCAAATGATAGTCATGGACTATGCTAAATCGATCTACATCGAGTTCCAACTTCGGTGCCTGCTCGCACAGCTCATCCTTGATTTGCCGAGCAAGACTGCGATGTTCGTCGACGAACTCATCTCGGCAAAGGAGTACGGGCTCGCCCTCGAGACGATGGCAGCTGCCGTATTGGAAGAGGGTTTCGGTTTGCCTCGCGTTGCCTTCGAAAAGATGGAGCACCTTGCGAACATGATGCACATGAACCACGAGGTGATCGTCCCGGAACTCAAGGAGCAGGTCGTTGGCTGATTTGGCTTCGAGATCGGTGGACGCAGTTGGGCCCAACGAGATCGGGGAGTGTCGAAAGCAATGGGAGTACATGTAAACTCGGTCTCAGGGCAAGGGCATGCGAAGATATGGCACGCGGAAGGAGTCGCTGGTACAATCGAAACCCAGGAGGCGAAGCGCATTGTCATAGCAGTCTCTGCGGCCGATACGGATTGACGGACTGCAGAGGCTCCGTCGGTTCCTGCCAGGGTCGATAGGGGAAGGAGACAGGATCTGTACGGCACTGAGTCCCCCCCGAGGAAAGCCCATGACACGTCATCCCATTCTTCTGGTGCAGCCCGGGCCGATGCTCCAGATGTCGGAGGAGGTTCTGAGGGCGTGCCATGTCGCGTCAACTTGGGCTGAGGTGGCGCTCTCCAAGGGAGAGTTCTCTCTCCCTCACGAAATGACGGCAGTGGAACTGCGAGCCTTGGGGGACCAGTTCAGAGCGGTACTCGAAGCAGTGCAGAACGGATGGGGGGGCGGCGTTCCGCGCCCGTTTCGCGAAGGCGCTTTCGCCGGTCCAGGGAAGGTCGAGCCTTTGAGGACCAGGCTGTGGCTCGAACCCATAGGACTGGCTTGGGAGGATTTTGCCGTCGTGGTGCGACCCTCTCTGATGGCGATATCAGCCCTGAAAGGTGCATTTCGTTCGATGCTCGAGCAATTCGAAGAAGACATGGAACTTGCTGCTGGCATTGCTTCGGAGCGATCCACATTCGAACGCTGCGCCAAGTGGTTCCAAGGCCTTGATGCCTTGGTCCACCTAGAGGTGGATTACGGCTACTGTTCAGGAGTTGCTGGGCGGAGGTTGGCGAGCGACGAGAGCGAGGGGGAGACCGATATCTTTCCTGGCCACAGAATAGAGTCTTTGCCTGGAACAAAGAATTCCATTTCCTTTGCCGGTTACGGACCGACGGTCCGCATCGACCGCGATGCTTGCAGCATTCTCGAGCGCGCGACGTGCTTTGCTTTCGAGCACTTGGGTGAAGGGCAAACGTCGCCTAGTGGCTTCCGCCACGCGGACATCCTCTCGCTTGCAGGTCAATTCATTGCTATGGAGCAAGTCTTCCAGAACAGTGCTTCCTTGGCTTCCCGGCGATTCTTGTCTGGAGAGGGTGTCGACCCCATCACTCACGAACCCCTTCTCGACCCATTGAGGCTGGATGTCGTTTGTCTCGGTCACGACGCCGCCGTTCTTCGTATGAACCGGTTCATAGTCCACACCTTGGCTTGGGCAATGCACCTCTGGTCTGGGCGATCGAGCGAATCGGCCTCCCAGCCCGCGAAAGAACTGGAATTGGAGGCAGAGGCGAGTATCCTCGCAGCCCTCGAAATCCTGCAGGCTTTCTATGGGTGACGTTGGGAATACCGGTCCTCTTTCAGGAGGTCTCCGCGCGGCTGCGACCGCGTAAACCGGGTGGTGGCGCGGAAGCGGACGCTCGAGAGCCTGGGCGAGGTCTTCGTCCACGACGGCTTCGGCCGGATGAAGGCGTGGTACCGGGGGGTCCAGGACCCGCTGTCGGAGCCGCCGAACACGACGCCGAGCACGTGGACCGAGGTGGAGGAATACACCCTCGACCAGGTGTATGCCCGCAGTCAGGTGGTCGTGAAGGAGAACGCCTCGGGCGTGACCTGCCCCCCGAAAACAGTGCCACCCGCAATGGTGCATCCAGGCCACAATGGAGGCATCCACGATGCGACGCAAGCGCTACACAGAAGAACAGATCGTCCGGATTCTCGGCGAGGCCGAGGCCGGCATGACGGTAGAGGACCTGGTCCGCAAGTACGGCGTCAGCCGCAACACGATCTACCGCTGGCGGTCCAAGTACGGCGGCATGGAGGTCAGTGACGTACGCCGTCTGAAGGAGCTCGAGGAAGAGAACCGTCGGCTCAAACAGATCGTCGCCAACCAACAGCTCGAGATCGAAGCTGTTGAGCACATTTTGAAAAAGTGGTAGGAGCAACCGCCCGTCGCCGAGCTGCCACTGAGATGGTTCGTTCCTTCGAATTGAGCGAGCGGCAGGCCTGCCGGCTCGTGTGTCAGAGTCGGTCCGTGTTCTACTACCGCCCCCGCCGTACGTCTCACGAGCTGGCCCGCAGGCTCGAGGAGTTGGCTGCGGAGCGTCCTCGTTTCGGCTATCGTCGATTGCACGCCCTGCTCGTGAGGGAGGGCTGGTCGGTCAACCACAAGCGCATTCTGAAGCTCTACCAGGACTTGGGTCTACGAGTCCGAAGGAAGAAGCGCAAACAAGCTGCAAGAGCCTCGAGGAAGCCCAAGGTGGCCCCAAGCCGTCGAGGTGAGTCCTGG
>JALUUK010000158.1 GCA_027021395.1 Acidobacteriota bacterium | reverse complement strand
TGGCTCGTCCGCGGATCTTCGGAATGCGTCTGCCCCCAACTCGCCAGTTTGATCGTTGCTTGCAAGGGTGATCCGTCGCACGCATCGTAGATGTGACCGGAAACGTGAGGTCCCGAGAGTCTTCGCAGAAAGTACTTCCAACCGCCGCGGGCCTTGACCACGGTCTTGTCGCGCCACGTATCGTAATCCGGTTGAAAGCCTTCCGAATTTCGGTTCACTTCGAATGTCACGCCGAAACTGCCGAGTTCTCCATAGAACCAATCGTTCTGCTCGCCGTCGACATCGTAGAGCAGTTCCGGTCCCGATCCGGGGCGATACCATGTGTCGGCCGTGTCTCCGGGCATGGCGACCGCGACATCCGAAGCCAATTCGCGGAAGGTCTGATAGTCGGGGCTATCGGCATACTGGCCCGTACATCCCATGGGATGAATGACGTATTCGCCGTAAGCATGGAAGGAGACGTTGTAGGCCGGACGATGTTCACGAGCGAGCGCGGTGATGCCTTGGGTGATGGGTTCGGATTCGGGAGATGGGCCGTGATAGGTATCCGACCCCCCATTGGAGTCCGAACCGTTGCAAACGGAGTTGCCCCACTGGAAGGAGTAGTTGCGATTGGGATCGACGCCGATGGTGCCGTCACCGTTGTCGCGGCGGTTTTTGCGCCAGAGGGGGGTTCCCGAGTGCACATGCTGCGATCCGTCCGGATTGTGGTTGGGAATGACCCAGATCTCATAGTCGTCGACCCAGGCCGTGATTTCCGGGTCGCTTCCGTACTCTGCCAAGAGATGCTGTGCGACGTCGAGAACGACCTCCGGTGTCATCACTTCGCGGGCATGGTGTTGCGCTACGAAGAGAATGGCGGGTTCGTCTTCCTCTGTCGCAACGTTGTCCGAGACCTTCAGTGCCCACTCGATGCGCCCCTCGTGAGTCGTCGCGAGTTGGAAACGCAAGGCGAGGTCCGGATAAGTGCTCTCGAGAGTCTGCAATTCCGCGGCGACCTCTGCCGGATCGAGGTAGTCGGACAGGGCGTCGACGCCGGTCGTCGTCGGCGCGAGCGACTCGACGATCTGAGGAGCAAGATGACGGCGGCGCAGCTCGAGGTACGTATCGATCCCTCCGAGCGGCTCGAACACTCCGGCGTCTCGATCGACGTAATCGATATCCATGCCGCCTTGCCGGAGTTCTCGGACCAGGGGCGCAGGATCGCCGTCGACCTCGACGCGCATCCGCCACGGCGGCTCTCCCTGACTTTCCTCGAGCCCCGGGGGCAGTGCCGACTCTTCATCGGTGCTCAACGAGGCGGAAAAGGGGAGGGCGAAAAGAGACAAGGCGAAAACAACACGAAGACTCTTGGCGAAGGGCATCATTTCTCCATCTAGGACCGGTCGCACTCTCTTACGCCACTTCGCCCTTGCGCGCAGCACTCAATCTTCGCCGGTTTATACTGTCGGGCCTCGTGGGAGTCTTGGAAATGAAAAATACCGGTTTCGCCCTTTGGATCCTCGTCTTGTCGGTGCTGGCAAGCTGTACCCCCTCGCCGGAAACGGTGGGTGACGCCTTACCCGCCGACGCGGAAGACTTTCTCGTTCAAGCCCAGGCGGAATTTCTGCAAAAGGCCATCAAGGCTGAGCGTGCAGCCTGGGTGAAGGAGAATTTCATCACTGCGGATACCGAGAAGATCGCTGCTGAAGCCGAGAAAGAATGGGTTGCTTCAACGATGAAATTGGCCAAGCAGGCGACCCGCTACGATGAAGCGGAAGTCGACGAGAGCACGCGCCGCAAGCTGGATTTGTTGAAGGTGTCTTTGACGATGCCGGCGCCTTCAGACGACAGCCTGCGCAGTGAACTGGCGGAATTGGGCGCCGCGCTCGGAAGCATGTACGCCAAGGGAAAGTACTGCCCCGAGAACGGCGGCGGCAAGTGCCTCGTACTCGGCGATCTCGTGCGAACGCTCGCGACGAGTCGCGACCCGGATGAATTGCGCGAGACCTGGGTCGGATGGCGAACGATCGCGCCGCCGATGCGGGAGAAATACCGGGAATTCGTGAGAATCGGCAATCAGGGCGCACGGGAGTTGGGCTTTGCCGATCTCGGCGCCCTGTGGCGGTCCAAGTACGACATGCCGGCCGATGATTTCACCAAAGAACTCGACCGCCTGTGGGAGCAGGTGCGGCCCCTCTACGAGGCGCTGCATTGCCACGTGCGCGCGAAGCTCGCCGAATACTACGGACACCGGGTGCTCGACGACGAGGGGATGATTCCCGCTCACCTCCTGGGGAACATGTGGAGCCAAGCGTGGTCCAACATCTACGATCTCGTCGCCCCGCCCGGGGAAGTCAGCTTGGATGTGACCGAGTTGCTGCGCGGAAAGGGCATCGGTCCGCGCGAAATGGTGGAGTACGGCGAAAGGTTCTTTTCTTCGCTCGGCTTCGAGCCTTTGCCCCAGACGTTTTGGGAACGCTCGCTCTTTACCAAGCCGGCGGATCGCGAAGTGCAGTGTCACGCATCGGCTTGGGACATCGACTGGGAAGACGACATCCGCATCAAGATGTGCATCGATACGACCGGTGAAGACTTCGTGACGATTCACCACGAACTCGGACACAACTATTACCAGCGCGCCTATAGCAAACAACCGGTCCTCTTCCGCGATAGCGCAAACGACGGCTTCCATGAGGGGATCGGCGATACCCTGGCTTTGTCGATCACGCCGGCCTATCTGGCGAAAATCGGGCTGCTGGCCCGGGAACCCGCAGACGCCGGAGATCTAGGCCAACTGATGCGCTCCGCGCTCGACAAGGTCGCGTTCTTGCCTTTCGGCTTGCTGATCGATCAGTGGCGCTGGAAAGTTTTTTCCGGGGAGATCTCGCCCGAGGAGTACAACGCGGCGTGGTGGGAGCTGCGCCACAAGTACCAAGGCATCGAGGCGCCGGTGGCTCGATCGGAAGAAGACTTCGATCCGGGAGCCAAGTATCACGTTCCTGCGAACACTCCTTACACCCGTTACTTCTTGGCCCACATTCTCCAGTTTCAGTTTCATCGCGGGCTTTGTCGTGCGGCGGGGTACGAAGGTCCCTTGCACCGATGTTCGATCTATGGAAGCAAGGAAGCGGGAGAGCGCCTGCGGACCGTGCTCGAAATGGGGCAGTCGAAGCCGTGGCCGGATGCTCTCGAGGCCATCAGCGGTGAGCGGGAAATGGATGCGACGGCGATCCTCGACTATTTCGCGCCGCTGACCGAATGGCTCGAAGAGCAGAACGCCGATCGAACGTGTGGTTGGTAGCAGATGAGTAGCTCTTTCGGCAGGATCTTTCGGGTGACGACCTTTGGGGAATCGCATGGCGGCGGTGTGGGGGTCGTCGTGGATGGATGTCCTCCCCGCCTATCGCTGGAGGTTGGAGCGATTCAGGAGGATCTCGATCGACGTCGTCCGGGGCAGAGTGCCTTGACCACGCCGCGAAAGGAAGCCGACGC
>JALUUK010000157.1 GCA_027021395.1 Acidobacteriota bacterium | reverse complement strand
CGCCCGGCTGCAGACCACTCGCGATCCTCATGAGCCGGGAGACGAGGGGCCGCATCCTGGTCATCGTCCCTCTCCTCCCACCGCCCTCCGAGCAGATCGCGGCGCTCCTCCTCCAGGGATGGGGCCGAGGAGCCATCGTCGCCTGGCTGCAGGAGTGGGAGCCTTCCTGCTCCCGGCCGAGTGCCCTGAGGCACATCCGGACCACGCTCGAGCGCGTGAGGGAGAGCCTGGGCGCCAGGAATTCCCCCAGGGAACTCTGGCCGGACGCCTACACTGCCAAGAACCCCTGGACCCTGATCATCCCGGCCCCTCTTCCTCCCCTCGCCGAGCCCGAGTCCGAGGCGGACGCATCAGAAGGCCCTTGAGTCATGACGGTGGTCGGATTGGATCCGGCTCAGGGCGCTCGAGCCCTCTCGCCGGCGCAGGCGGCAAGAAAAACGAAAAACAATCCAGATGGTCCTGCTGAATCCGGCTTCTCGTGCCATAGGTAGGTGTGGACTGGAACCAGAACGGTTCGCGCGTCACGGCAACCATCGCACAGGTTCAACCTCACGCGGCCAATCTGATGAGGACCGCCGAGAAGATGTGTCTGCGCGATGCGCGTTCCTGTCATCCGCGGCTCTTGCGCCGCGGCTTTGAGGACAACACCGAGATCATGTCGAAACCTTCATCCGGATGGCTGCTTGTGCTGACGCTCTGCCTCCTGGCGTGTGACCACTTCGCTGGCGCACAGGCCACGAACCCCGCACCTCCCTGCGACTGCGCGTCTCTGAATGCGCAGTTCAAGCTCACCCTCAATACCGTCTACGGAATGACCTGGCTCGACGGTCAGAGGGTGGAGCCTTGGACGACCCCTCCTCTTCAGCCCTTGACACCGGCTTCGGGCCTGCTCACGGTCTACCCTGAAGAGAGGCGTCGCGTCCCGACCACGGGATTTCTGTACGTCACGCCCGACATCTGGCAAAATTGGCCTTATGGTGTGGTGGTGTAACGTTTCTTCTGTAATTTCGCCTCGACTCGATCGGCTTCGCGAAGGCGAACCTGATCTGGTGCGCGGCAGCTCCCGCTGCCGCGTGCTGCCCCCAGCCCGGCGGAGCCGGGCTGGGGGATGAGTTGAAGGAGCGGGCCATTTCCTGTCTCTTTGTGGTTGCAACACGACAAGGAGAAGAAGATGACCCGACCCGATGACCAGTCTACTATTGTTCGTGCCGCTCTGGAACTGCTCACCGAGAATGGCCTCGATGAAATGGCGACCGCTCTCGAGATCCTGATCAACGAGTCGATGAAGCTCGAACGAGACGAGTTTCTCGGGGCCGCTGCCTACGAGCGCACCGAAGAGCGGCGTGGCTACGCCAACGGCTTCAAGCCCAAGTCGCTAAAAACCCGCCTCGGCAAGCTCCACCTGGCGGTGCCACAGGTCCGCAACGTCGCCGGCGGCGAATCCTTCTACCCAAAGTCCCTCGAACGGGGCGAGCGATCTGAGCGTGCGCTGAAGCTCGCCATCGCCGAAATGTATGTCCGTGGCGTCTCGACTCGCAAGGTCAAGCAGATCACCGAGGAACTCTGTGGCCTCGACATCAGCTCCTCCCAGGTTTCCAGGGCCGCCAAGCTGCTCGACGAGGAGCTCGAAGGCTGGCGGACACGCGAGCTGGGAGAGATCTCCTACATCATTCTCGACGCCCGCTATGAAAAGGTGCGTCATGGTGGCTCCGTCGTCGATTGCGCCGTCCTGATCGCTGCCGGCGTCCTGCCCAACGGCAAGCGGACGGTCCTCGGAACGAGCGTCTCCCTCTCTGAGGCCGAGGTCCACTGGCGGACCTTCCTCGAGAGTTTGATCGCCCGAGGACTTCGCGGGGTGCGCCTGATTACCAGCGACGCGCATGTCGGCCTCAAGGCGGCCATCTCGGCCTGCTTTCCCGGAGCTGCCTGGCAGCGCTGCCAGTTTCACCTCCAGCAAAACGCCCTGGCTTACGTTCCCAGTCTCTCGATGCGTCCTGAAGTCGCCCGTGACCTCCGAGCCATTTTCAACGCACCAGACCGCGCCGAGGCCGATAGGCTACTGGATCGATTCATCGACAAGTGGTCCGAACCTGCACCCAAGCTCGCCGAGTGGGCCGCCGGGACAGTCCCCGAAGCTCTGCAGGTCTTCGCACTGCCTCCTCTGCATCGACGACGACTTCGAACAAGCAACATGATCGAGAGGCTCAGCAGAGAGATCAAGCGACGCACCGCTGTCGCGGCGCTGTTTCCGAACGAGGAGTCGCTGCTGCGGCTCGTGACTGCCATCCTCGTCGAGTACGCCGAGGAATGGGAAACTGGGAGAAGCTACCTCAACATGGGACAGGCGTGACCGCTCCAGGCAATTTACAGAAAGGATGTTGCTCTATCGATTGTGCTGACAACTGCGTCTCAGTGTAATGGGCAGATCGTGAACCCGGCTAACAACCACACCTACCTGCTCACATCCCAACGACTCGATGCCCTTTCTGCTCGACTCCAGGCGCAAGCGTTCGGTGGTTATCTCGTTGCCATCAACGACGCGGCCGAAAACGCCTTCTTGGTGCAGAGCTTTGCTCCGCTTATGGGCATCAACGCCTGGATCGGACTCAGTGACGAAGTCACAGAGGGGACGTTCCTGTGGGACAGCGGGGAACCCTTGACCTACACCAACTGGATACCTGGTGAGCCCAACAACTTATTTGACGAAGACTACGTGGAAATCCAGTTGGGCTTACCAAATCTGGGAATGTGGAATGATAATAGACTTCCTCCGGCCGGACCACTTAACTACGGAATCATTGAGCTACCCAATCCGTCATACGGCCCTCCCAACACTCATTTGGAATTTACGGCCACTGGACCATTTTCTGGCAGTTCTGTTGTCACGGCTCCGACCAATGTTCTCAGTGGCCTCGGCGATTTCACCGTCGAGTTCTGGGTGAAGCACTCCGTGGCAAGCACGGTCGGCTATCACGACGTCATCGCCAACTTCGGTGGGTGCTCAGGTACCGGGTCCTGGTCGCAGCGCACGATGGCAATCGGTACTTATCAGGGATCCGTAAGCGTACTACTTAATTCCGTTCCCGGCAGTTCGGGGTTTGTCGGGGTCGGCACGGTCTCATTGGTAGGAGGTGGATTGGAGGGTTGGCATCATGTCTCAGTCGTTCGGAGCGGTGCGACCGTAACGAGCTACGTCGACGGCGCCCTCGATCCGTGGACCGTCACCACCGGGCCGTACGCGACACAATTGTTCAGCATCACTGGGCCAATCCAGATTGGCGGCTCGCCGTGCGGAGGTATGGTCGATGGAGGAATCGACGAACTCCGAGTCTGGGACGTTGCTCTGTCACCAACTCAGATCGCCGCGCAGGCGCGGGTGTCACTACCCGGCACCACTCCGAACCTCATCGCGTATTGGCGCTTCGACGAAGGCGGAGGGATGACGGCAGCCAATTCAGCGGCCGTATCCGGGACTGCT
>JALUUK010000156.1 GCA_027021395.1 Acidobacteriota bacterium | reverse complement strand
GGACGAAGAAGCTCGAGGAACGATCTTTGCGTGTCAAGCCGATCGTCGACAAGTTTTTCGCTTGGCTGGAGGCGGTGGAAACCGAGAAGGCTCTGCTTCCTTCAAGCCCATTCACGCCGGCTAGCGCTTACGCTCTCGAGCGAAAAGAGGCGCTGCGGGTCTTTTTGAAGTATCCCGAGGTCGCGCCGGATACGAATCACCTTGAAAGGCAGATTCGACCGATCGCGATCTGTGGTTCATACTGCACCCCCTGTTCAAGTAGTGGGAAACAAAGAGCCTTGGGATTCGGAGATCTGGCGACGCGGACGCTTCCGGCGCACCAACGCTTCCTTTACACTGTCGCTGCATAGATCCTCCGCGCGAATTTGGTAGGGCGATCCTGGTACCACTTGCATGGCTGCCAAGACACCCTTGTGAATCATGCCACGGATGACGTGGTTTGTGACACCGAGTTTGCTCGCCGCTTCGCTCATCGTAAGCCACTGGCCATCCTTTTCCGCAGATCGATAGGCATGGATCCCGTGTGTGGTTCGAAACGACCCTACGCGTACGGCCGTCCATGTCTTGTTCTGGCCCGTGCGAAACCCCATTCGATTCAGAGACGCGGCGATCTGGTCATCGGGCCACCTCCCTGCCATGCTGCGAATCACGGCCTCAGCCTCGCCTGAAGCCCGCCGACGATGTTCGCCACTCTTGGGCTTGCGGACACGTAACTCGGAATGCTGACCTCCTTTCCAGTGAACCGTCAGGACGATCTCACCGGATGATTCGTCGATATCTGTAACAATGTCTTCGATGAGGGCCCGGGCGAGGCGTTGGCGCGTACGCATCGTGGTCGATGGCGCATTCCATGCAGTCTGTAAGTCATCCGCAAGGCCCTCGAACTTGCCGACCTTGGCTGGCGGAGTATTCAGGAGCGCGGAAGATTCGAGTTTCTCCTCACATGCCCGTACACGGCGTAGTGTTTCTTCCCAGGCCCGTTCGAGTTGCGCGGCGATCAAACGATTCTCCGGGTCGCAGGCCGCGTAGCGGCGTTCGGCGAGTTGGGCCTCGTACTGGGCCCGCTCGAGTTCCAGATCTGCCATGCGGCGCCTCTCCAGATCTCCATCCCGTCGCATTTGATCCGCCTCCAGAGCAGCCTCCAGCGCCATCGGTTCCACCGCACGAATCAGAACCGTACTCACCGCAGCATCGACTCGCCAAGCGCCAAATCCCATGCAGCGCGATAATCCCAGCGCCAGATTTGGACGGTCGCAGCGGTACTTTGGTGCCAGCGTCTTTCCAGTGTAGACCACCCGTATCCGCCGGCCGCACCGCCCACAGATGAGAAGCCCAGCGAGCAGCGCGCGGCCACCTCGACCCGACTTGACTCCCCCTCCCCACCTGAACGCGTTTCGTGCTAGTTGCGCCTGGTTGCGCTCGAACTGATCCCATGAGATGTACCCCTCATGATGATCTCGGAGCAACACCTCCCACTCCTCGATGGGCTTCTTGTGACCGTAGCTCTTGCGGGCGCGACCATCGACGATCTCCGTGCGGTTCTCGCTCTTCCCATAGGCGTAGACTCCAGCGTAGAACGGGTTCTTCAGAACGGAGATCACGTTACGATAGCGGATCGGTGTCCATTCGAATGAGATCAAACGCTTGCCATCGGACGGTCGCGGAAAATGAACTTCTTCGTTGTGCATCCAGAGCAATACTTGCCGACCGCTTCCCAGTTCTTCGAACTTCCGGAACATGAGTCGAATGACTTCCTGAATTCGCGCATCCGGATCAAAGCTCACACCGCTGTCGCGGTCCCAGAGGAAGCCGATCGGCACGGGAATTCGAAGCTTGCCACGGCGTGCCTTGGCACGAGCCGCTTCCACCAGCCGACCTCGCAATATACCAATCTCGAATTCGCTGATGGTTCCCTTCATGCCGAGCAAGAGTCGATCGTTTGGCGAACATGGATTGTAGATACCATCCACGTCGATGACGCGTGCGTCAACCAGGCCGCATAGCTCGAGCAGGTGATGCCAATCGCGCCCATTCCGTGCCAGACGTGACGCTTCGAGACACAAGACAGCACCCACCTTTCCGGCGCAAAGTTCGGCCACGAGCCGATCGAAGCCCGCTCGCACCACAGAGCCGCTCGCCGACACTCCGAGGTCGTCATCGATCACGTCGATCTCGTGAAAGCCGAGCCCACGCGCAACCTCCGCGAGGTCATACTGCCGTCGTTGACTTTCGAGATTCACCTGCACTTGGAGCGCCGTGGACTGGCGAACATAGACAACGGCCTTGCGGCGCAGCACAGAAGAGGGCAGTGGCTCAGAGATCTTCATCTTCGCTCTCCTCATTGGCCATCCCGCTCGCTTCGAGCAGTAGCTTCGCCAGCAGGCTTATCGCCTGAACTCGTTCCTCCTGTGCCAATCCCTCGAGTACCGGTGCGTCCAGGGCCAGTGTGTGTTGCCGAGGCGCCACCGGACGAAGCTTCTTCCGCATTCGTATCCTCCTTGGCGGATGAACCGCCCTGGGAGGATGAACGGAAACCCAGCGTTGTCAGCAGGTCATCCAGTTCGCAGAGTGCATTGAGATCCAACCGCGGATTACCTAGTTGCATCCCGTGGCAAACCGCTGGATCTAGCATCCATGCGGGCACGGCAATGACATTGCCCGGGTCAGTTTCGATGTGGACTAATTCGCCCGAGGTGCGCTTCTCGCTGTAGTGGCGCCAAACCTCCTGCCCGAAGAGCGGATGCCATCGATAGTGGATTACGGCCTTGATTCGCCCGACATGGGCAGAATGACTACTAGATCGCATTGGGTCGAAAGAATTGGCTCTTCGCTTGGACCGAGGGCGGTGCGGAGTACACCGGAATTTTCCAGAGTCTCTTGGCGACGTGCCGCCTACACGGGGTGAATTCCTACGCTTACCTCGTCGATGTGCTTCAACGAGTGGATCGGCACCCGCTCTCCCGAGTCGATGAATTGACGCCGAGAATCTGGAAGACGCTTTTCGCAGAACATCCGATCAGCTGAGGAAGGAGGCCGGCGCCGTGGGGGGGGACGTCGGTTTTCGACCGGTTACGTTGCGAAACGCTCTTCTTCCACATGGTCGTTAGCGACGGTTATCGAGTAACGGGTCGTACAGGACCGCGATCGCATCCTCGAAGCACACACCATGCTTGCCCCGATTCGCCTCCGCTTTCCGCGGATCCCATTCGACATACCTGTACCATGTATATGCACAAACGTGCAGACTAGCAACCGGGGATCGCTAAGGTCCAATCGACCTAACACCTTGGCGATCAGCGGCTACGCACGATCTATCCTTGTCCGTTAGGCGGCGCACACCTTCGTTACCTAGGCAGCGACGAAGCTAGATGGCTCACTGTTGCTTCGCTAGCGCTTCGCGAAATGTCCTCTCAGCGCGATCGATGAAGTCGAGATATCCGCCCCGATCGATGAATGGTTCCACGGGGTCCGCGGCTGAAGAGCGT
>JALUUK010000155.1 GCA_027021395.1 Acidobacteriota bacterium | reverse complement strand
CTGGAACGCGCTCGTTCAAGCAAGCCTGCTTCTTTTTTCAGCAAGGCCGGAGCGGCCCTCATCCGCACGGGAAATCTCGAGGACGACTTGGGAGCGCTCGCGGAGGTGGACTGGATCATCGAAGCCGTGGTCGAAAACCTCGAGGTCAAGAGATCTTTGTACCAGAAGATCGCGCCACACATTTCCGACACGGCGATATTGTCGACCAACACTTCGGGCATCTCCGTCGAAGAACTCGCCAAGGCCCTTCCCGACTCGCTTCGCCCACGCTTTCTCGTGACGCATTTCTTCAATCCACCTCGCTATCTTCACCTTCTGGAACTCGTGACCCACCGCAACACCGATCCGCAGGTCGTCGCCGCTATCGCCGAAATCGGCGAGAACGCACTCGGCAAAGGCATCGTCTACGCCAAAGACACACCGAACTTCATCGCCAATCGCATTGGATGCTATAGCCTTTTCACGGTGATGTCGGCGATGGAGAAGCATGGCCTGAGCATCGCTCAAACCGATCAACTGACCGGCCCGCTTCTCGGACGCCCCAAGAGTGCGACGTACCGCACCGCCGACGTCGTTGGAATCGACACTCTCGGACATGTCGCCGCGAATATCTTCGGAGCCCTAGACAACGACCCCGAACGTGATGTTTTTCAACTGCCGAAATACGTGCAGGAGATGGTATCCCGAGGTATGACGGGCCAAAAGAGCGGATCCGGATTCTACAAGAAGGGAATCGACGCAAAGGGGAAACGCACCATTCTCATGATCGACCCGAAAACCTTGGACTACATCCCGCAGGATCGGCTCGATCTCCCTGAGTTGAAGGAGTTGAGGAAAATTACGGATGACGGTGAGCGAATCCGTCGTCTAAGCGAAATGGACAACCTCGCCGGGCATTTCGCCTGGGACGTGCTTTCCAAGACGATCTGCTATTCCGCATCGTTGATTCCGGAAATCGCCGACGACATCGTCAATGTCGACCGCGCCATGCGTTGGGGCTTTGGCTGGTCGCTAGGCCCCTTCGAACTCTGGGATGCCATGGGACTATCGAAGGTCGCCGATCGACTCGAAGCGGAGAACCGCCCCGTACCCAAGTTCATCGCGGAACGAGAGTCCTTGGGGCTGACGACATTTTATGGATTCACAGGGGGTCGGCGGACCTATTTCGATCTGAGCGGTCACGGCTCTTCCGCCGGACCACGCGCCATCGAACGAGACGAGAACCGCGAGATTCTCCTATCCGAGGTCAAGCAAGCGGGAAAGTCGATTTGCTCCGAAGCCGACGCGAACGTTCTCGATCTCGGCGACGGAGTCGTCGCAGTCGAGTTTCAAACGAAGATGAACACAGTTGGACCGGGTGTGATCGAGATGATTCACCGGGGCCTCGATCATGCCGAAGCCGAGGGCGTCGGACTCGTGCTCGGAAGCGATGCTGAAAACTTCTGCGCGGGAGCCGATCTGACGTTGGTGCTCGGAGCCATTCAAAGCGGGGACTTTCAGGCTATCGACGACATGGTGAGAGCGTTTCAAGGGATCAATCAACGCATTCGCCTTTCTTCTTGCCCCGTCGTCGTCGCAACCCGCGGCCTTACGCTTGGCGGTGGCTGCGAAATGAGCCTCGCTTCCGATCGGATTTGCGCCGCCGCCGAGACCTATATCGGCTTGGTGGAATTCGGCGCCGGGCTGATTCCCGGCGGGGGAGGCTGCAAGGAACTCGTACGCCGAATTCACTGCCGTGCCCCCGCCGATCCGGCCACCGATCTGACGCCTTGGCTGAAGCAGGCCTTCGAGAACGTGGGCATGGCCAAGGTATCGACCAGCGCCCCCGAGGCCGGGGAGATGGGCTTCCTCGGCCCGAACGACTTGATCGTCATGAACCCCCGACACCTGATCGCCAGGGCGAAACGATCGGTTCTCGAACTCGTGCACAACGGCTATCGACCGCCGCAGCTCGACACTGCGATCCGCGTTGCCGGACGCGAGAGCCTTGCTGCGCTGCGCTCGGTGCTGCACAACATGCAGTGCGGAGGATTCATTTCCGAGCACGACCGGCGCATTGGGAACAAGGTTGCTGAAATCCTCTGTGGTGGAGCAGTCGATCCGGGCACGCGCGTAGACGAGGAATACCTTCTCGACATGGAACGGCGCGCTTTCGTCGAGCTTTGTCAGCATCCCTTGACGAGCGCGCGTATCGAACACTTGCTGAAAACCGGTAAACCCTTGAGAAACTGAGGCCCTGCCCATGTCCCGAGAGAACTCCGCATACATCGTGTCCGTTGCCCGCACCGCAGTGGGCAAAGCCCCTCGAGGCGCATTGAGTACGACGCGCCCTGACGATCTCGCTGCCGCCGTCATCGCCGAGGTCATCAAACGCGCCGGAAGAATCAACCCCGCTCAAATCGAAGACGTACTGCTAGGCTGCGCCTTTCCCGAAGGACCGCAGGGTATGAATCTTGGACGCATCGCCGCTGCGCGCGCCGGGCTTCCCGTCACGGTTCCCGGCATGACGCTCAATCGCTTCTGCTCGAGCGGAATCCAAGCCATCGCCATGGCCGCCGACCGCATCGCCGCGGGTCGTGCCGACGCCATCATCGCCGGCGGGGCCGAGTCGATGAGCATGGTCCCCATGGGCGGAGCGACCTACCGGCCCAACCCCGATCTGATGATGGAATCGCCGGACTATTATCTGGGCATGGGACTGACCGCAGAGCGCGTAGCGAGTGAATTCTCCGTTTCTCGCGAAGACCAGGACGCATTCGCCTGCGACAGCCATCTCAAAGCCGCGAGCGCCATCGCTGCAGGTCGGTTTTCTGAAGAGATCGTTCCGTTTTCCGTGCGCCGAGCGGCAGCGGGTCGTGACGGAGAACTGTCGACGCGTGAGATCCTCTTCGACACCGACGAAGGACCGCGCCCGGACAGCACCTTGGATGCCTTGGCCGCCCTGCGGCCCGTTTTCCATGCCCGCGGCACGGTCACCGCCGGAAACTCCTCGCAGATGAGTGACGGTGCGGCAGCGGCTCTCCTCTTGTCCGGACGGCTCCTCGATGAAGTCGGGGCGATACCGATCGCCGTTCTCCGGGATTTCAAGGTCGTCGGAGTCCCGCCCGAGATCATGGGCATCGGCCCCTTGCCGGCGATCCAAGCGCTCTTGAAAGCGAACGACCTCGAAGTATCGGATATCGATCTTTTCGAAATCAATGAAGCCTTCGCCGCTCAAGCCGTCTACGTCGCTCGTGAGCTGAAAATCGATACCTCCCGGCTGAACGTCAATGGAGGAGCCATCGCCCTAGGGCATCCGCTCGGTGCGTCCGGAGCCAAGCTCACCGCCACTCTCCTTTGTGAAATGAAGCGTCGTGACGCGAAGCTCGGCGTGGTTTCGATGTGCGTCGGCGGCGGCATGGGTGCGGCCGGCCTCTTCGAACTCTGCTGATGAATGGCACGCGCTCCCGGGCGATGTCTGAACGACGGGGACGAATGCTACTCAATCTCT
>JALUUK010000154.1 GCA_027021395.1 Acidobacteriota bacterium | reverse complement strand
ATCCGCCCTTGAGCTTCCATCTGTCGGAAGAGTTCGGTGCCGGGAAGAGGGGTCAGCATCAAGACGTTGGCGGTGTCGACCCCGTAGACCTTGCACGCATCAGCGATCAGTGTGCCGATGCCTTTCTTGTCGCTGTCGATACCCATGATGAACGATCCGACGACGTGGATACCGTGGTTCTGAATGGCGCGAACGGATGCGCGAAAATCGCGCCCCTTTTGAATGTTGAACTTCTTGTGAACTTCGACGAGGCCTTCCTCGGTGACGGATTCAAAACCGATGAAGACGCCGGAGCATCCCGCATCCCGGGCGAGCGCGAGCAATTCCTCATCATCTGCGAAATTGATGGTCGCTTGACAGATCCACCTCTTGGTCAGTCCCTCGCGGATCATGAGGCGGAAGAGTTCTTTGGAGTATTCGATATGGTCGGAACGCGTGCCGATGAGATTGTCGTCGACGAAAAGAATCATCTTTTCTTTGATTTGTCGTAGGTCTTCGAGGACGCGCTCGTGTGGTCGATGGCGGAACTTCCCTCCGTTGAATGCCGTAACGGAGCAGAATGTACAGCGCAGTGGGCATCCGCGGGTCGTTTGCACGGAACCGAAGTAATACTCCCCGGCAAGCAGGTCGTGTCTTGCCGCAGGAATCATCTCGATGGGGACGAGTCCGCCGTCGTAGCGTCGCTTTGGGTTTCCCGATTCGAAATCGCTGAGGAAGCGCGGCCAGACTTCTTCGGCCTCTCCGGTGATGATCGTATCGAAATACTCCAAGGCCTCGTCGCAGCACATGGAAGAGTGGATGCCGCCGATCACGGTGGCGACGCCTTTCGAGCGGAAGTACGTCGCTAGTTCATAGGCGCGTGGCGCCTGCGAGGTGAATGCGGTGATTCCCACGACATCCGGTAGGGGCATCTGCTCGTAGTCGACCGGGCCGAGGTTTTCGTCGATGACGGTCAGGTCCCAATGGTCGGGGGTGAGGCGGGCGATGGTGAGCAGGCCAAGGGGTTTCCAAACGCGATATTTGTTGACCTTTCGGCCTCCGGATCGCGATGTCTTGGTCATCGACACGACCGGATTGTCGGGGTTGATCAGGTATACCCTCATCGCAAGCCCTTTCCTTTTCGCCACGACGGCTCGTCATTTCGGACCGCCCCGCCATTTCGAACGCCCCGTCTGCGTCTTTGCGTCGGCTTGGAAGAGACCGGGGCGAGCCCGTCCTACGGCGCTCGCGCATCTCGGTCTGCCGATAATCTTACGCTCCAAGCCCGCAGGAAAGTGAAACCACCCCTGAGTTTACGGCGCTTACCGGAGCCGTGCTGAAATTTATTTGTGGCGATATATTTTCTTGGGGGGGAGGCGAAGCCCGCGCTTTTCCGCCGCGCAGGTTTTCGCTAGGACTTCGCCGGAAGTCGCTTTCCGGTCGAGTTCGCCAGCTTCGTGCCGACCTTGCCGCGCACACTCGAGCCGAGATCCCGCGGCGGCCAAGCAGGACGGGCGATGTCGATGCGATCCTCCTGCCCTGCAAGCCGGCAGATCTGCTCCGATACTCGTGAGACGAAGGCATAGATCTGTTCCGGATGGGGGGAGGGAACGGAGGTCGGAGCGAAACGAAGCGGCGATCCGAGATGCACCTCGACGGCGTGTCGCCTAGGGATGCGTCGATGACGGGGAAGCGCTTCGAAGTTGCCGCGCAATCCGCAGGGAATCACGGGCACGCCGCTGAAAGCGGCCATCCAGCCGACGCCTAGCCGAGTTTGGTTCATCCTTCCGTCGTAGCTGATGCGCCCTTCTGGAAAAACGGCAAGCGCACGGCCGGCTTCCAGGGATTCTACGCACTTTCGAACGGTGCCGGCGAGATTGCCGTCGCAGGTCGGTGTTACGCCATAGGCGCGGAAGAAAGCCGTCCAAGCCCTGCTCATGTTGTACCAGCGCTCGTTGATCAAGAACGAGAGGGGGGCGGTGGTCAGGGCGCCGCCGATAAACCAAGGATCCAAAAAAGAAGCATGATTGGTTGCAACGATGAAAGGAGGATCGGGAATGGAACTCTCCTGTCCATTGCCGACGAGTTGAATTGGGAAATACGGCGCAGCTAGAGGGCGCAGCATCACTGATGACACCTTATAAAGCCACATGACGCCCTCAAGACGCGCTCAAACACTTGCTCCTAAACGGATCTTAGTACGAGCGAGGCGTTGTGCCCGCCGAACCCGTACGAATTGGATAAAGCGACACCTGCATCGAGTCTACAGTTCTCCCGCGGCAACTCCAAATCACAGTCCGGGTCTTGGTTGTCGAGGTTCACACAGCGGTGCACGAGCCCCTTGGCGAGGCTCAGCGCCGTCGTGATGGCTTCGAGTCCTCCGGATGCGGCAATGCCGTGACCGGTCATGGCTTTGGTGGAGTTGACGAGGACGTTCTTGACGTGCTTCGAAAAGACCTCATGAAGGGCGAGGGATTCTTGCTTGTCGTTGGGACGAGTTGAAGTTCCATGGGCATTTACATAGACGACCTCTTCGGGCGGGGTTCCCGCCGAGCGAAGAGCCGAATTCATCACACGCGACATTTGCGTGCCGGTGGGTTCGAGTTGAACCATCGAGAAGGCATCGCAAGTGCTGGCGTAGCCGACGACTTCTGCGTAGATCTGAGCGCCCCGAGCCTTGGCATGATCGAGGTTCTCGAGCACGAGCACTCCGGCCCCTTCGCTCAAGACGAAGCCATCGCGATCTCTGTCGAACGGACGCGAAGCGGCGGCCGGATCGTCGGAACGGGTCGATAGCGTCTTGAGAAGATCGAAACCAATCAAGCCGAAGCCACCGAGCGGCGAGCCCGTATCGGAGAGGAGCTTTTCGACCCCACCCGTGACGGCGATGTCGAGTTCGTTGTCTCTCACCAAGCGGAAAGCATCACCGACGGCCATCGTCCCTGCGGCGCAGGCCGTGGCAATGGCCTTGCACTCGCCGCGCATCCCGAACTTTATGGCGACTTGTGCCGGAACCGCGTTGGGGATCAGCATGGGCAGCGAGAAACGCAACGGCCCGGTGAGCGGAATCTTATGGACCCAGCGTTCGTGACTCGTCTCGATGCTTCGCAAGCCGCCGACCCCCGTTCCGAGAATCACCCCTGCGCGTTCGGAGTCCACTTCGTTGATCATGAGTCGATTGCGTCGCTCGTCGGAAAGGCTGAGCGAGAATCCCGCGTCGTGAAGTGCGAGATGGGCACCGATCAGGCTGAACTGCGAAACCGGATCGAGCAGCCGAGCCTCGCTCTCGCTGACATCGTAGTCGGTGGCGTCGATCGGCGAGACCGGGGCACCGAGGCGCGTGTGAAACTCCGGCCGATCGGCCCACGGAAATTGCAGCCGCTTCGTTCCCGAAGCCCCGCGCAGCAGAGCCTCCCAAAAGGCGCTCTTGCCGGTTCCAATGCTCGAAATCGGTCCTAGACCGGTGATGACGACACGTTTGGATCCCCTCGTTCCCATGCTCCTCTCCTCCCGA
>JALUUK010000153.1 GCA_027021395.1 Acidobacteriota bacterium | reverse complement strand
TCTTCCCCAAGGAGCAAGCAGCAAGGATTCTCGCAAGCGCACTCGATGAAGATCTCGGGGCGGATGGGGATGTGACGACACGCGCACTCGCAAAGCCTGCGGATCGAGGTGAGGCGTGGATCGTCGCTCGCGAAGAGATGGTCGTCGCCGGTTTGCCTCTGCTGCCGATGATCGCCCGGGAAATGGAAGCTCGGGGAGAGGGAGCCTTGAGTGTGGAAACGCTCGTAGAGGATGGCGCGCACTGCCGTGCAGGAGGTCGGCTCGCCCGGCTCGAAGGCAGCGTGCGGGCGCTGCTTGCGAGCGAACGCGTGCTGCTCAATCTGCTGGCTAGACTTTGCGGCATCGCGTCGATGACCCGCAAAGCCGTGGAAGAAATCGCGGGAACCGATTGCACCATCGCCGATACGCGCAAGACGACACCGGGACTTCGCGCTTTGGAAAAATACGCCGTCGCGGTCGGAGGGGGAGAGAACCATCGTTCCGCGCTCGATGAGATGGTGATGGTCAAGGACAACCACCGCCAACTCTGCGGCGGCCTCTCGGCCGTGCTCGACGCGATGGAAGCGGCCGGGCACGATCTCGCGAAAATCGAAGTCGAGGTCGAATCGAGCGAAGATCTGGATCTGGCTCTAGAGCGCGGAGTGGGCTGGATTCTGCTAGACAACATGTCTGTGCTCGAAATGCGGACGGCGGTGAAAAAGGTCGCCGGACGTGCCCGCCTCGAAGCGTCGGGAGGACTGACCATCGGAAGGCTCCGCGACGTGGCCGAGGCGGGTGTGCAGCGCATTTCCCTCGGAAGCTTGACGCATTCCGCTCGCTCCTTGGACATCGGGCTCGACATCCTCCATCTGCGATGCAGCGCCTCATGACGAACGGAGGGGTCGACCCTCCGGGGGGGATCAGGCGAGAGGATCTCGAGACCCGCACCAAAGCCTGCGGCTTCGTTAGACCTCTATGGCAATGGAAGAGCGTCGATTCCACTCAAGAGATCGCGCGATCGATCTGCGCCTCGGCGCCGCACGGAAGCACCATCCTGGCCGGCGAGCAGCTCCGGGGAAGGGGGCGGCGTGGCACGATCTTCGTGTCTCCTCCCGGAGGCCTTTATTTTTCCATGGTCCTGGACGTGCCCGATCGCACCACCGTGGCTTGGCGTACGGGATTTGCCGCCGCGCTGGCCGTTCGCAGCATGGTGCGCCGAATGGGTGGGCCGGAGTTGGTCTTCGACTGGCCGAACGACCTGATCTACCGGCATCGCAAGGTCGCCGGGATCTTGATGGACTATGTCAAGGGCGCGCCGGCCGACCGGCTGATTCTCGGCGTCGGGGTCAATCTCGGTGCCGGCCCCGCCGGCCGAGATCCCTCGCTGGAAAAGATCGCCGCCGGCCTCGGATTTCCGGCATCTCCCACCTCGATCGATGATGCGCTCGTGTTTTTTGCCCAGGACTTCGCCGCACTCTGGCCGTTTCTTGGAAATGAAGAAGGTTGGTCGCATATCCTGCAGCGGGTGCGCCGCGCGGCGAACTTCGATGAGCCGCGATGGGTCTCCCTCGCCCGGCCGGACGGGTCGATCTTTCGCGGGATCCCCTCGGATATCGCGCCAAATGGTGCGATACTCGTCCGAGACGAGGCAGGGGTGCTTCGCACGATTCGTTTCGGCGAGAACGTAACTCGTACGCATGATGCGAGGGCAGGGGTTCGAGAACCGTGAAGCTTCTGGCGGCGGACATCGGCAACACCCAGATTCAGGTCGGCCTCTTCGACGGCGAAGTGCTCGGCAGCACACGCCGTCTGCCTTCGCGGCGAGACACGACCGCCGATGAACTCGCCGTGCTCGTCGGCGGGGCTCTCGCCGACGAAGCTCGATCGGTCGAGGGTGCGGTTCTCGCTTCCGTGGTTCCACCGCTGACGAATCTCTTCGTCTCCGCGCTCGTTTCCATGGGCATCGAGAATCCGCTCGTCGTCGCTCCCGGGATCAAGACGGGGCTCAAGATCCGGACGGACAGCCCTCAAGAAGTCGGCGCAGACCGCATCGTCAACGCGGTGGCGGCGAGCGACCGTCATTCGCCGCCGCTGGTCGTCGTCGATTTCGGGACGGCGACGACCTTCGATGTGGTCTCCGACGCCGGCGAGTATCTCGGCGGTGCGATCACACCCGGACCCATGATCGGAGCGGAGGCACTATCGATGCGCGCGGCACGCCTTCCTCGTGTCGAGATCTCGGCTCCGGAGTATGTTATCGGGAAGAATACGGTCGACTCCATTCGTTCGGGTTTGCTCCACGGTCACGCCGCGATGGCCGAGGGTATGATCGCTCGAATAGAAGGAGAGATGCAGGCGAGGCTCAACGTCGTCGCCACGGGGGGACTGGCCGAACAGATCGTTCCATTGATGAAGGGGATCCACACGGTGGATATGGAACTTACACTCCACGGACTGAGATTGATCCATGAGCGCAATGCGGGAAGATGAGAATCCTATTCGTCTGTACAGCCAATATCTGCCGATCGCCGATCGCTGAGCACTATCTCCGGAAAGTCATCGACCGGCTCGGTGCGCGGGCGATCGAGGTCCGTTCGACCGGCACCGATGCGCCGATCGGAGCGGCCGCCGATCCGATGATGGCCCGATTGGCGATCGAGCACGGCTTGGATCTAGGGTCGCACCGGTCGCGGCCCATCGACCTCGCAGAGCTTCAGGCCTCCGATGAAATCATCGTGATGGAGCGCCGGCACCGCGCGAGCTTGGTGGCGCGCTTTCCGGAGGTTGAAAGGAAGATCTCGCTCCTGCGACGCGAAGACGGAAACAAAGATTTGGCCGACCCCATCGGAGGCAGTGAAAAGGACTACCGTAGGGCTCTCGAGATCTTGCTTCGCTGTGTCGAGCAGATCGCTCTGTCGCTTCGCTATCCGGTTTAGTTGGGTGATCGCGTAGAGAGGATCGCGCCGTGAGCATCGAATCCAATGGCTCCTCGGAAGGTGATACGCCCGGGTTGCCCGCGGCCGAATACGCTCGAGCCATCGAGCAATCTTTTCGCCGTCTGCGCCGTTGCCCACTGCTTCTTTCGCCGGCCGACTTTCAACTCGTCCTGAAGTGGCACGAGGCGGGTATTCCTCTCTGGTTGGTACTCGAAACCGTCGAATCCCTCTTCAGCCGGCGAAAGGATCGTGGCGCCGCGTCCCGCACTCCGCTGAGCCTAGCCTATTGCCGCCGCGCGGTGGAGGACGCTTGGCATGCGTTGCAGGATGCGCGCAGCGGAAGCCGCTCTCGCACCCATGAGAACGAAGAAGGGAACAAAGACGGCTTCGAGCGCGAATTCGAAGAGAATCTTGCGCGAGCGCGCGGTGCCTTGGAGCAAGCGCGCCTTCCCGATGCCATAAAAGCCGCAGCGCGAAGGGATCTCGACGACTGGGCCGCGCTCGATGCGCATCATCGCGATGCGCTCGCCGTCAAGGATCCGCTCGCACGCATCGATCAGATGCTTCTCGAAGCTTGTCGCGACGT
>JALUUK010000152.1 GCA_027021395.1 Acidobacteriota bacterium | reverse complement strand
CCATTCTCAACTGTCTACTGGGACACCCTTGAGGATCTATGGACTGGTCCGGGGAGCGTAATTGGGTTTGTGATGGGCCTCCTGCTCGGAGCGGCGCTATTCGCGCCTCCGTTCGGGATTCGCAGAGCGAAATTCTTGGATGAACTCGTGCCGGCACTCGCGCTGGGACAGGCCGTCGGCCGCCTTGGCTGTTTCGCTACGGGCTGCTGTTTTGGCAGGCCGACCATCGCGCCATGGGGTGTGGTGTACCCGGTTTCTCGCGTAGCTGCTACTGTCTATCCGGGCACGCCTTTGCATCCTACTCAGCTATACGAGAGCCTCTTCTGCGTTCTGCTCGCTCTGGCGCTGATAAAATGGACGTCGCGTTACCAAGGAACTCTTCTCCCAAGCGGGGTTTATCTTTGCTCCTACGGCGTATTGAGATTCTTAGCGCAGTTCTTTCGGGCTGACGAGCCTGCAACATTCGGCCCCCTTACAGTTTCTCAGATCGGTGCAGCGGCCCTAGCTCCAGTAGGAATTGCCTTCCTTGGCTGTTCTTCGAGAGGAGCCCGTGCCAGTACATGAAACTCGTAGGGACTATCGGTCGCGATAGGGATGCCAGCTACCCGCCCCCGCGCATTCCCCGCTCAAGACTGCTTGGGTATGCCCCGCTCGATTCCTCGGCGAGATTCCGCACCTGAGGAATCGCCAATTCCAGCTTGCCTGCACGGGTCTTCAACTCCTTTGGTTTGAAGCCATTGGCGTAGCCGCGACGATGCCCTGTGCGCGCGTAAGGGCGGCATCAAGAAATCGGTCGCGTTCAAGCTTCATCGCGGTGTTGAGCACGATCTCCATCGGCGCTCGAAGACTCCGGCCTTCAAAGGTGTGTCGGTGAGCATCACACCCGCTCGAGATTCTAGAAGCGATCCTTGAAATCGCAGGGGGGGTCGGGTCAGAATGAAGGCTTGCACCGAGCGAGCACGACGGTGGAGGAGTCGGCATGTACGACGAAGTACGAGAGCAACTGCGGGCGGAACTTCAGGAAATCGAAGAAAGCGGACTTTGGAAGACGGAGCGCGTGATTTGCGGTCCCCAAGGTCCCGAAATCGTGCTCGACGATGGCCGTCGCGTGCTGAATTTCTGCGCGAACAACTATCTGGGCCTTTCCGGCCACCCCGCCGTGTTGAAAGCGGCGCATGCCACGCTCGACGAACGCGGCTACGGACTCTCTTCGGTGCGTTTCATCTGTGGGACGCAGGATATTCACCGTCGTCTCGAAAAGAAGATCGCCGACTTCTTGGGGAAAGAGGACTCGATTCTCTACGTCGCCTGTTTCGATGCCAACGGCGGTGTCTTCGAGCCTCTGCTCGGCAAAGACGATGTGATCATCACGGCGAATCTCAACCACGCTTCGATCATCGACGGCATTCGTCTGTGCAAGGCGCAACGACGCATCTACGGTCACACCGACATGAACGACCTCGAAGAGAAACTGCGGGAATCATCAAGCGCGCGGCGTCGTTTGATCGCGACCGACGGCGTGTTCTCCATGGACGGTGAGGTCGCCCCGCTCGCGGACATCTGCGATCTGGCGGAGAAGTATCGGGCGATGGTTCTCGTCGACGATTCCCACTCCACCGGCTTCGTCGGTAAGACCGGTCGCGGTACGGCCGAGCATTGGGGCGTCGAAGAACGCGTCGATATCATCACCAGTACTTTAGGCAAGGCACTCGGCGGCGCATCGGGAGGCTTCGTCGCAGCGCACCAAGAGATCGTCGACATGATGCGGCAACGTTCACGCCCCTATCTTTTCTCGAATTCGCTGACGCCGGGAGTGGTCGGGGCCACGCTCGCCGTGCTCGACATGCTCAGCGAGACGACCGCATTGCGAGATCGTCTCGAAGCCAATGCCGAGTTCTTCCGCGAAGAGATGACCTCGGCGGGTTTCGACATCAAGCCCGGTTGGCATCCGATCGTTCCGATCATGCTCTACGATGCGGTTCTCGCGCAGAACGTCGCCAAGGATCTGCTCGACGAGGGCATCTATGTGATCGGCTTCTTCTTTCCCGTCGTCCCCAAAGGCCAAGCCAGGATCCGAGTTCAGCTCTCAGCTGCTCACGAACGCACTCATCTAGAGCGTGCCGTCGAGGCCTTCGTCAAGATCGGCAAGAAGCACGGTGTCATCTAGCACGATGCCGCCCGCCGACCGCGGCGATCAGTTTTCTACGCCGCAGCCGTTGGTGGGGCGGACATCGTAGAAGTAGTTCTTCTTGTCTCCGCCCACGTTGAGGTCGTCGTAGAGCAGGTCGGAGGTTTCGGCGATCATCGTTCCCGCTGCGGAAGGGGTTTCCGAACGGTAGATGCGGTAGGTGGCGGCATTGGCCGTCGCGCTCCACGAGAGCCGCGCGTGGGCTTTGCCGATCAAGGTCACCATGAGATCTTCGATGGCTCCTGGGGTCGGCTGATCGGTCGTTTCGGTCACGGCGACGTGTACGTCGTTGTCGTCGAGCAAGCCGTTGTTGGCCGGGCCGGTCCCGCAATTCTCGTCGCTTTCAGCACGCACGACGTAGAAGATGTCTTGATCCGTCGGCGCCGCGGCATCGTTGTATGAAAGGCCGTTCACGCCCGATGCGATCAAGTTGGCAGGCCCCGGAACGAAGGTCGCCGAGTTTCCGCGATAAACGGCGTAGGTTCCGCCGCCCCCGGAGCCCCAAGATGCGGCCTCCTTCCAAGAGATCGTGACGCCGTCGCTGCCGCATGCATCGTTGTCCTGCGCATCGACGGCTCCGGAGAAGGACGGAGCGGTGCCGCAATCCGAGCAGGATGCGTAGTCGGGAAGAGAGCCGTCCTTGAAGATCACGTCATCGACCGTCCAACCCGAATACGAGCCGCTCGCGTCACTAGATTGCCGGAACTGCAGGCGCATCTGAGGTGCGCCGTCAAGGCCGGAGAGATCGAAGGTCATGACGCTGTAGGCGGAGTCATTGACGAGGTTCTTTTCCGAGCGATAAAGCGGATTACCGCGATCGGTCCAGACCCAAAGCGACGCGTCATCGCCCGGCCCGCTGTGAATCTGGCGGTAGAGAATCAGCTTCGTATTGGTCCATGTCGTTGCGTCCTGATAGGGCATCCATGCCGATTCGATCGTATCGGGTTCGTAGTCTCCGCCGAAGCTTCCTTGGCCGCTCAAGTCGTGCCCGAGCACGCCGACGTTGTTGTAGGCGGAAGCAGGGTCGGGCCGGCCGGCCGATCCTCCAAGGCCCTGGGGAGCGCCGGTTTCCCACTCGCCTTCCAGGGTCCAGCCGTTGGCTCCATTTTCGAATCGTTCCTGGTAATAGAGCCCCGGAATCAAGTAGGTTTGCAGGGCGAAGGGCTCGCCGTTTTCATCTTCGATGGACTCGTATCCGAAGGTGTCCGTGCCGCGCAAGCGGAAGTAGATCCGGCCGCAGGCAAGAGACTGGTTCAGTTGCACGGAGTGCGAAGTCACCAGCGTGTCGTCGGAGAAGGTCTGGCCGAGCGCCGGG
>JALUUK010000151.1 GCA_027021395.1 Acidobacteriota bacterium | reverse complement strand
ACCGCGCACCGACGACCTTCCGGTGATGGCCAAATCGAAGAGCGCCTGATCGGCCACTTCGCGAACTTCGTCGGGAATACGCCGCACGCGGTAGATGACGCCGGGCAGATCGCCTCCGAGCGGCAGCCGGAACCACGGATTGGCCACCAGCGGCGCGAGGCGCCGGGGATCGTCGCCGAGGATCGCCCGCAACCGCTCGTCGGTGTAGACATCATCGAGAAGCGCCGAGCAGCGGGTGATCACGCCGGCCAAGTGTTCGAGTTCGCGCGGATCGATCGTCCCCGTCCCAAGTCGCGAGGCGGCATGCGTCAGGCGCTCGGTGAGGTGGTCCGCGTCGTACGGGACGATAGGGCCCTTGCGCTCCGTCATCTCTCTTCTTTCATCCCCTACGTTGATCTCCTTCGCGAATGTCGCGTCCTGCCGGATGGTCGGGCAAGCCGCCGACACGACGAATTATCCTCCTCTGTGACTTCCTTCGCCGCCCGTTTGCGCCCGCGGCGCCCAGCACACAAGCCAACCACCTATATTAGAACGACTTAGCTCCGGCCGCAGAGGCGCCGCTTGACGCCGCCTAGGCCGACCTCCAACATCCCCGCACCATGGCCGAAAACCCCCGCAAACGACTCACAGAGATATTCGACCGCGCACTTCGATCCGCCTTCGGCGAAGAATTCGCGGGCATCGACCCGATGGTGCGTCCATCCCAAAACCCTCGCTTCGGAGATTTTCAGGCCAATGTGGCCATGAGCCTCGCGAAGACCCTCGGTAAGCCGCCTCGGGAGATCGCGCAGGCCATCATCGACGCGGCAGAGATGGACTCCATCGCCGAAACGCCGGAGATCGCCGGGCCGGGCTTTATCAACATAAGGCTGAAGAACGAGTATCTCGCCGACGCCGCCGCCGATTTGCTCGCCGATCCCTCTCTCGGCGTCGCCGCGCCGGAGCGGGTACAGACCGTGGTGATCGACTATTCGAGTCCCAACGCGGCCAAGGAGATGCACGTCGGCCACCTCCGAAGCACGGTGATCGGCGATGCGCTGGCCCGAACTTTGGACTTTCTCGGGCACCGGGTCATCCGTCAGAATCACCTCGGAGACTGGGGCACGCAGTTCGGGATGCTCACCGAGTATCTGATCGATCTCGGCTGGGCGAACGAGGAGCGGCACGGCGGCATCGACGATCTCAATGCTCTCTATCGCGATGCGAAGGCGAAGTTCGATCGGGACTCGGATTTTGCCGAACGCGCGCGCCGAAGAGTCGTCGCGCTGCAAGCCGGAGACGAGGAAACCCTGCGTCTTTGGAAGGACTTGGTCGAAGAATCGCTCAACCACTTCGAAGTGATCTATCGACGGCTGGGAGTATCGCTCACGCGCGAAGACACCTGCGCAGAAAGCTTCTACAACGACGCGCTCGCCGGCGTCGTCGCGGATCTCGACGCGCTCGGCCTGCTCCGAGAAAGCGATGGCGCGCGCTGCGTCTTTCCTCCAGGCTTTAGGAGTCGCGATGACGAAGTGCTCCCGCTGATCGTCCAAAAGAAGGACGGCGGCTTCCTCTATGCCACCACCGATCTCGCCGGCATTCGTCATCGCATCGGTACCCTCGGTGCCGACCGTGTCATCTACGTCGTCGGTGCGCCCCAAAAGCAGCATTTCGAAATGGTCTTCAAAACCGCAGAGATGGCCGGCTGGGTCGGGGACGCTTCGCTCGAGCATGTCGCCTTCGGCTCCGTGCTGGGAAACGACGGCAGACCCTTCAAGACCCGCTCGGGTGAGACCGTAAAATTGACCTTGCTTCTCGACGAAGCGGAAGAGCGAGCGGCACGCATCATCCATGAAAAAAATCCCACACTCGACGAGGAAACGAAGAAGGATATCGCGAGGATCGTGGGCCTCGGCGCCGTAAAGTATGGGGATCTTTCGAGCGATCGAGTCAAAGACTACATCTTTTCTTGGGAACGCATGCTGGCCTTTGAAGGCAACACCGCTCCCTATCTTCAAAACGCCTTCGTTCGTATTCGCTCGATCTTTCGCAAGGGCGGTATCGATCCCCGAGCGCCGATCCTCGGGGAGGGGGCGGATCGCGCTGCACTGAAGATCACCAACGACACCGAACGTGCGCTGGTGCTGATGATGCTGCACTTCGCTCCGACCATCGAGGCGGTCTGCCGATCTCTCGAGCCGCATCGGCTCTGCGGCTATCTCTACGACCTCGCTTCGGCCTTCCATCACTTTTATGAGAAATGCCCCGTGCTCAAGACGGAGGATGCGGCAGTGAAGCGTTCCCGCCTCGCGCTATGTCGAAACACGGCCGATCTGCTGGAGAAAGGTCTCGACCTCCTCGGCATCGAAGTCCTCGACCGTATGTAACGACGCGTCGACCCGCGGAACTAGATGGGGTCGATGATCCGTTCGGCGAGCGGGCGCAGCGCGTGGGACTCGAGCACGTGAAACACCCGACTCTTGCGACGACGATCCGGCGAGAGAATCCCCGGCGGCAGATGCACGATGCGACGGCCGAGGCGCCGGGCCAATTCGCGGATCTCCGAGCGCGGTGGACGACGGGATAGATAGACGACCGCCGGCTTCTGCGAATAGTCGAGCGCGGCCACCAACAATCGCTCGGATTTGCTCCGAGTGAATCGATAGGCCGGATCCCGCCAGACGTCACCCAAGCGCCACGGCGGCCAACTCAAGAGAAACCCGCCGTATTCCGCGCGGTAGATTCCAGGGTAGATCGTTCCATCGCTCGGATCCGTCGAGAAAAACGCCATATCGCTTTCGTTCTGATGCTCGCCGAGCCACACCTCGCACCAAGGAAAACGCGCTTCCCACGCCTCCCGATCTGCCGCCGAGTCGTCGTCTTCTTCGTCGAAGATGACGACGACTGCGCCCACTTCCGCGCGCACGGCATGGCGTTCGCGTACCCAAGGCCGTCCATCGACGGCATAGCGTCTCAAGGTCTCCCGCGCATCGAGACCGTCGAGCATGCTGCATGTGAATGGCTCGACTCTTTCGCCGCCTCGCGCCACCTGCTCGCTTCCGACGGCCCGCATCTCCGCACCGAGCGCCTCCACGATGAGATCTTCCGGAGGGTGCGAGCAGATTCCTCCGAGAGTCGGCGGACGCTGTTGCGCTTGGCGAAGCGCATCTCGCAAAGCTCCGTCCCGACTCAATCGCCCGAGTTCCGGGTGCAACTCGAGCGATTTGGTCGTCAACCCCAGATCCGCTGCGCTGAGACGAACGCCTTGCTCGGGCTCGGGCGCCCAAGGCCAGTGAATGGCGAGAGCCAAGAGATCGCGGGCGAAGCGGTCGTCCACCGTCCCGCGTGCAGCAACCACGAGATCGAAAAGATCGGGCACGAGGCGACCGTCGATCAGTGCGAGGCGTTGCGCGTAGCGGTGCAGAAGACGCCGCTCCGAGTGCGTGGGGCGGGATCCCGACCGTTCCCGCGAAAAACGGACCGCCTGCTGAACTAGGCGATAGATGAGCCGATTCTTGCTCAGAAGATCC
>JALUUK010000150.1 GCA_027021395.1 Acidobacteriota bacterium | reverse complement strand
GGTCTTTCTTCCAATGTGCGAAGAGCCCACTGGCCGTAACCGCGTGCGGCGAAAGAAACCCAGACGCCGGCTGCGAGAAGAAGTGCCAGACATGCCGGCAGGTAGCGCAAGAGACGACGCGGCTCTCGCGCCTTTCCAGCGGCCTTCTTCCTGCGTTTCTTTTTTTTCTTTTGAGACGCGATTTTCTTGGGCAAAGAACGTCTTCCCTTACCGTCGACCTGCATCGGAGGTGGGTGTAGGCTCGTCCGGCACTCCATCGGGCGATGGTGCGATCTTCCTAGGGCGATTATGCCAGCAAAGACGGCTCGGCGCGGGGGATCTTCTTTCGGCCTTCGCTCTGCATCTCCGACGACTACCGGTGGTCGGCGATTTCGCTAGAGAGTGACCTTCTGCACGCGGCTTCCGGGGACGATCTGCACGCTATCATCGAGAAAACGCACCTGAGCCTTGTGCCCACCATCGTAGTCCTTGGCCCAGACTTCGATCGTCACCCGCTTGCCTTCGTAACGCCCCGGACGCGTCGACGGTTTGTCGACTTCGCGCCACACACGCACGAAGGGATTGCGCTCGCGCTCGTGAGAGACCGTGGTCGTTTCCCCGTGCCCCGGATAGATCGTCGTTTCGCTCGGCAAGGAGAGAATCTGATCCATGATGCTCGAACGCAACTGCTCGAAGGTACCGTGCCCGGGAGCAAGCGTTCCGCCCACGGAATTCTTGAAGAGCGTATCCGCCGTCCAAACGCCGACATCCCGAACGTAGATTCCGATTTGACCTTCGGTATGGCCGGGCAGTGGAATCACTTCGGCGCTCCACGAAGAAAACCGCCAAGTGTGACCGGCGTCGACGGCTTCGGTCGGACCCTTCATCTGCACGCGCTCTGCGGGATGCGCCACGACGGGACAGCCGAGGTTTCGCGCTAGAAACTCGTTTCCTGCGGTGTGGTCGTAGTGCCGATGAGTGCAGACGATGGCCTCGATGCTGACCCCGTGTCGTCGCACCATCTCGAGGATCTTCGGTGGGTCGGCTCCGGTGTCGATGATCAGGCCGCGGCCTTCCTCTCGACCGGCAACGAGCCAACTGTTGACGGTCCAGCCTGCGTGCCTGACGTGGTCAATGATCACACCCTTGCCCTCTCGACCTTTGGCGACCCATTCGGCTTGGCGACCTATTGCGTTTCCGACCTCTACCCTACCACGGAAGGCGGGTCAACGTCCCAACCGCGCCCAAAAGCGCTCGAGATCCGCAGCCACCGCCTTGTCGCTCGGATCGAGGCGACGAGCGGGTTCGAGCACAGCCACCGCCTCACGAAAGCGCTCCTGCTCGCCGAGCAAACTCCCGAGCGCTTTGCGCACCTCGAGGGAGAGCGGATCGGTTTTGATCGCCTGCCGGTAGTGCGCCTCCGCACCCTCGGCGTCTCCCTGGTTGTCGAGAATCTGGCCGATGCGGTACCAGACCAACGAGAATCCCGGATCGATTTCTATCGCCCGCCGAAAGGAGACCAACGCTCCCTCGAGATCGCCGGCCAAGACCTGGGCCTGTCCAAGCTGAAAGCCGACCGAGGGATTGTCGGGGTCCCTCTTCGCGAGTTCTTCGAAGGCGCTCACCGCTTCCGAAGGGCGGCCATTCCTCATCATAGCAAGGGCCTCATCATAGCGTTCGACGAATCCCACACGATCCTTCGGGTCGACTCCGTCGGGCTGCACGAGTTCCCCGTCGCTTTGCCGCCGACCGCTCGCGACATAGCCGAGTTGCTGCAGCGTCGAGCGTTCCTCGGCACTCGTGCCCTTCTCTGCGGAGAGTTCGGGCGCATTCTCTCGTGCGCGATGCAAACCGCGACGCAGGGCGCGTAGCATCTTGTCGACGACCTTCGGCTGTTCGGCTGCTAGATTCCTCGCTTCCCCACCGTCTTTTTCCAAATCGAAAAGTTCCCGGCGTGGCGCATCGACCAACTTGTAGTCCTGATCGACAAAAGCCCGCAATCCCGACCAACCGAACTCGATCTGCGGAAGGTGGCTCTCGGCGAAGACTCCATCTCGCAGCAAACGCCCTTCTTCACCGCGCAAGAACGCGGCGAGCGAAAGACCGTCGGCCCCCTCGAGTTTCCCCTGATCGATCGCCAGCAGATCGAGCACCGTCGGCGCGATGTCCGCCAAGGACACGGCCTCGCTTCGCTCCGCCGCCACGATACCGAATGACGGACCGTAGAACACCAAGGGAACGCGCATCACCTCGCGATAGAGAAAGAGCCCATGCGTCGATTCCCCATGCGCTCCGAGCGACTCGCCGTGATCCGAAGTGATGATGGTCAGCGAGCGCTTCCCCCGACCTACGCTCTCGAGACCTTCGACCAAGCGGCGAACGGCATCATCCGCCGCAGAGACTTCACCCTGGTAAGGATCATCGGGAAAGCGTTCGCGAAACGGTGAGGGCGGCCGATAGAGCGCATGAGGCTCCCAGAGGTGAACCCAAAGAAAGGCCGGCTTGTCGCCCTGGTCGGCCAACCACGCCAGCGCACGCGTCGCGGTCTGCACGCCCGAGCGCTCCTCGTAGTGCACGACCAGTCCTTGGCGTGCTTGTCCCTTGGGGATCTTGTCGTCGTAGCGGTCGAAAGCGCGCGCAAGTCCGTAGCGTCGCGCAAGCACCGGCGACGAGACGAATGCCCCGGTGGCATATCCTTCCGCCGCGAGGGCCTCCGTCAAAGTCGGAATATCTTCCGGAAGCGCGTGCGTTCCATTGTTGATGACGCCATGAGCCGGAAGAGTGCGACCGGTCAGGATCGAAGCATGCGCGGGAACGGTCAGCGGTGCGGTGGTTTGGGCACGCTGGAACAGCGTTCCTGCTGCGGCGAGTCGATCGATATGCGGCGTACCGGCGTCTTCATAGCCGTAGCAACCAAGCCGGTCGGCCCGCAGCGTATCCACGGTCACCAGAAGGACCGTGGGTGCGTCGATCTCGACCGGAGAAGCCGGCGAATCGACGGGCGGACCCGGCGATCCGCAAGCGAGAACTCCGAGTAGGCCGAAAACGACCGAAAAGCCGAGCATGCCCCGGAAACGAGAGCCGCGCATCGGTTCGACGAGGAAGGCGATAAGAGTCTTCATCAACATGATTCGGGGGAGTATAAGCAAGTTGGCGGCAATCGCCCGCCATGACGATCGGATGTCCATCGAGAGGCTGGTGATTCTCGCCGCGAAATATGCCATAGTTGTAGTGTATGAGAGTGCTCGTCATGGTGTTTTCGCTCATCGCGCTTTGCGGCTTTCCCGCGGCGGGACAAGAGCGAAGCGAGGCTGATTCCACCGAAGAGAAACCCGCTCGCGAAGAGTCGAAATCGGATTCCAAGATCAAGAAAGCGGCGGAGTCCAAGCCGGCCAAGGCAACAAACACGTCCGGACAGAACAAAAGAAGCAGCAAAGAACAGGGTAAGACCGGATCAGACGAGAAAGCCGGATCCACCAAGAACGACAGCGATGCCCTGCCCGTCGGCATCTCCCTCGCCGGCCCGGACGGCCCCGTCCCGGTGCCGCAGCGCGAGCGGAAACTGCCGCCGGGTGCCGGAGTCATCGGAGAGGGTCCTCGCCCCGGAACTGCGCGCGTCCGTGTCATCCCCGAAATTCCTCCGCCACCGGAGATCCCCGAAGTCGTGGTATCCCCGGAGCCGCTTTTCCCCGAGCGCCCGGCTCCGAAGCAGGAGAAGAGCGAGAGCAGTTCACCACCACGGCTGGGAATCGGCCCTTCCATCGCCGAGCAAATCGACGTCTTCAAGCAGGGAATTCTCCCCGCCGGGAAACCGGTCGGCGGCTCGTCGGTTTGGGAACCGCAGAGCGCTTGGGACGAAGGCGACCCCGCGAATCCTTATCCCTGGCAGCCCTCCAAATGGGCTGAGCCCATCATCGATCCGGAGTGGAAACCCACCGAGGCCTTCCCCATACGCGACGAACACAATCCCTATCCTTGGAATCCGAGCCGGTGGTCGAAGCCGAGCATCGACTTCGACTGGTATCCGACCGATAGTTGGGGGCGTGCCGTCGAAATCCCGGAAGTCACTACGGATGATGATCGGCCGTCCGGTGGCGACGAGACCGGTGACACGGACGAAACCGCCGCTCCGCCCCCCAAGTCGAAGAAGGACTCGGAGTAGCTCGCACTCCTTTCGAGCATCGATCCGCCTTTTCGACTCTTGTCTGAAGAAACAAATCGTCGATTCGAGTTATGATCCCGCCCATGAAAAAACTACCGCTGCACGTCAAGATCATCATCGGGCTCCTCTTGGGAGTCATTTATTCCTTCCTCTCGATCACTTTCGGGTGGAACGAGTTCACGGCGAACTTCGTCGCGCCTTTCGGAACGATCTTCATCCGCTTGCTCAAGTTCATCGCCGTCCCCTTGGTGCTCTTCTCCATCATCGGCGGCGTCAGTTCGCTTTCCGACGTCGGCAAACTCGGCCGCATGGGCGCCAAGACGATCTTGGCCTACCTGGCCACGACGGTCACCGCCATCACGGTGGGGCTGTTTCTGGTCAACATGATCGCGCCCGGAACCTTCATGGCCGAAGAAAGACGGATCAAGAACCGACTCAAGTACGAGTTGTGGGTGCAGCAAACCGAAGGCGTCGAAATCTTCGACGGCCGACACTATCTCGACGAAGCGCGCCACCAGCACCTGCTCGCAGCGGCGGGAGAAGCTCTAGCTGAAGAGAATCGAAACCGCACGGTCGAAGAAAAGCTTCAAGCCGCGAAGGGCTTTCGCGAAGCGGGCCCACTGCAATTCGTCGTCGATCTCGTACCGGAAAACATCGTGCGTTCGCTTTCGAGCGGAAAGCTCATGCTGCAAGTGATCTTCTTCGCGATCTTTTTCGGCCTGATGCTGTTGATGATACCGGCCAAAAAAGCCGAACCGGTCATGGCGGTGGCGGACGGCATCAATGCCGTCTTCATGAAGATGGTCGAAGTCGTGATGAGCGCTGCGCCCTTCTTCGTCTTCGCGCTGATGTCCGGAGTCCTCGCTCGCATGGCGGACACTCCCGCAGAGATGCTCGAGATTCTCAAGGGCTTGGCGGTCTATTCCGTCGTGGTCTTATCCGGCCTGTTTCTGATGACCTTCGTGATCTACCCTTCGCTGGTCTTGCTCATCGTCCGCAAGCTCAGCTACAGGGAGTTCTTTCGCAGGATCTCACCGGCACAATTCCTCGCACTCTCCACCTCATCGAGCGCCGCGACCTTGCCGGTCACCATGGAATGCGTGCGAGACAATCTCGGTGTCTCCAAGAACGTCAGTCATTTCGTTCTGCCGATCGGCGCAACGGTCAACATGGACGGCACGAGCCTCTACCAAGCCGTCGCCGTCATCTTCGTCGCTCAACTCCACATGGTGGAGTTGTCGTTGATGCAGCAACTGACCGTCGTCCTGACGGCCACTTTTGCATCCATCGGAACCGCCGCCGTCCCGAGTGCCGGCTTGGTCATGCTGATCGTCATTCTGCAATCGGTAGGTCTACCCCCGGCATGGATCGCCATCATCATTCCGGTCGACCGCATCCTCGACATGTGTCGCACTGCAGTCAATGTCACCGGCGACGCCACGGTCTCGACGCTGATCGCCTACTCCGAAGACGAACTCCACGTACCCGAGAAGATGTACGAGAATTTTCTCGGATCAGCCAAGGACTAGTCTGCGGTTTCGAGGTCGAAGAAGACTTTCATTTCCTCGAGCAGGCGTTGCCGGTGCTCGGGCTTCCGCACGCTGAGTCGTCCCTCGTTGATGATCATCGTCTGCCGTTCCAGCCACTCCCCCCAGCAGGCAGAGCAGACGGCAGCCGCGATGCGCTCACCTTCCGCGCCCGGCCAGGGAGGCCCGCTCAAGCGCTCGCCGGCATGGCCGCAGCGCCGACATTGCCAGGCTTGCTTCGTGCCGTTCGTTTCCAATGTCCTTCCTCCTATTCCTTCTTCGGGCACGCGCAACGTGCGATGACTTCGCAGTGAAGGATCCGCCCGGTTTTTCATGGAACCTTCTCGCCGGAGTGCTCTTGGGAAAGGGTTTTATGAAGAATCCGGGTTGCGCACGTAGAATCGGCCGCCATGCCTCCCGATTCGTCACAGCAAAAACGAAAAACACTCGAGCGTATCGGCAAACGCCTGCTCGTGCTGACCGTGTCGGCGATCGGGATCGCCCTGCTCTTCTACCAGATCCAGAGGGTCGGTGTCGAACGACTCTCCTTGGAGATTTCCCGCGCTTCGCGGCCTTGGCTGGCGATAGCGTTCGGATTGACCGTTCTTCGTTTCGTCATCTGGGGACTCCGGCTGGCGTTTTTGAGCCAACGGGTGACGCGGTGCAAGACGTTTCCGTACTTCATCTTCGTCATGGTGACCAATTTTCTCGGCCTGCTGTTGCCCTTCTTGCGGGCGGGAGGGACGTTGATCCGGGCGCACATGGCCGGCCGACGATTCGGCGGCGGAACGGCGACTCACCTCGGCCCCAATCTGCTCGACCAGGTCCTGGTCTCGATCTCCTGGCTGCTCGTCGCGGGCGCCATGACGCCCTTCCTCGCTTGGAAAACGGGAAATGCGCAAATCGAAAAGCTGAGCATGGCCCTCTTGGTCGGGATCGTTCTTTCGGCGGGCGTGCTTTGGCTGATGCGACGAAAAGCCTCGCACTTGGCGCTCTGGCTCGAGATTCCACGGCCGGGACGCCGGGGAAAGCTCGCCGGCGCCGGCAGTCGAACCCTGCACGGCGCCCGAACGCTGCTTGAAGATCGAGCGGCACTCGCCTGGGGGCTCGTCGGCGGCCTGCTCTTCGTCCTGGTCACCGGTCTCGGGCAATACGGCGCCCTGCGGGCGGTGGGCGATGACTCCGCTTGGTGGCTTTCGATGCTGGCCGTCACCGTGGGTGGAGCGCTCGGCACGGCCTCCGGCACCCCGGGCGGTGCCGGTGTCACGGAAGCCGCTCAGATCGGCTTTCTCGCCTCTCAGGGTCTTTCGATCGAAACGGCGACCGCTTCGGTGATCATCGCTCGCGGATTTCACTACGGGTTCATTCTGACCGCCGGCCCGCTCGCGGCGCTTTGGGAATGGCGGCGCGGTGAATTGTCCCTCGAGGTGGAATGAAGACTTCCAACGCGGACCGCCTCAGCGCCAAGCTCCACCGATACGCCATGTCGTCGTCGCTCGCGACGCCGCGTAGATCGCCGACGCCGCTTGATCCGCGCCGATGGAATCATCGAGGTGCAGAAGCTCCTCGAGTGCGACCAACGTAAAACGCAAGCGATGCTGCCTCGCCTGCGTGAGGCTCGGCGGTTGGTAGCCGAAATCTCCGTCCACCGTCCGTGCCTGCCGGACCCCACGCGCCAATACGGGCAAGCGCGGAATTCCCGCGGGAATTCGCCGAGCATCCGCCGGAATGTTCCAGATCGCCCAGAACACCGCGCCATCGCCTTGAAGATCGACGTTCTCGGCAATCAGCGCGTAGCCGGCCACCCTTTCCGCACCGGCCGACCAACTCAATTCCGGCGATGCTCCCATCGGCCCGCTCAGCAATACGGCGGATAGTGCACCGCCCATCGGACCGCCGGGAAAGAGCGCGAAACCCGCTTCGACCGGCCGAAGGGCCTGCTCTACCCCGCCGGAGAGCGCAACGGCACTGACGAGCAGCAGAATGGCCAAAACGAGACGGGTATCCATAGACTCCCGGAATCTACGACGAAACGAAGGCGGCGCAGCGGAAGCACACCATCCGGTGCTCGAGCCCGCGAGGATGCGCTACCGGCGGCCGACCCGTCTGGATCGGTGCGATGGCCGGGAGTATCCTGCGGCATGAGTTCGCGGCCCGCTTCGATCGACCCCCAGGCTTTCGCCGTTCGCCGAAAAATTCGGGATGTCCTGCAGGTCCTGCTCTCTCCCGCCGATACGCCCTCGGCGAACTTCCAGAACCATCTCGACATTCTGACGCGGCAGCGCCGAATCGCGCTCAAGCAGATGCTGCTGCTCTACCGCGAGGACCGCATCGTCGACGAACTCGCCGGACTCGAGGTCCTCGGTCGCATTGCGAATGCGGACGATGCCGAAATGCTCGCCGCGCTGGTCGACGATCTCAGCACTCCCACCACGCTGCGTATCGCCTGCACCCTGGTTCTGCTCGGCTACGATCGCGCCGATCTCGTTCGTGCGCCCGACATCTCGGGGCTCGTGCTGCGTTGGCAAGCGCGCTACGTGGGGCAGGAGCCGTCCTTTCGCGCTCCGCTGATGCGTCTCTATTGCTGCGCCCCGCCTGAAGAGAGAGCGCGTTGGTTGCACCTGCAAGATGAAGAGGTCGAAGATCCGGAAAGTCGTGCAGCCGTCTTCGAAATGCTGCTTGAAGTCGAGGTGGAACCCAATCTGCGCATGACGATGCTCGAATACCTCGCCAAGGTCTCCCACCCGACCTCGCGCGCTTCGCTGCGACGTGTGCGTCCCACCAGTAGCGAAGAGAAGGATCAGATCACCGCCGCACTCGCCGCACTCGCCGCTGCAGCCGATCCATTCCTCGTACCGGACGGGTGGGCCGCGCGAGTCGGCTACTGCGATGGAAACGGAAGCTTCCCCCTACGATTCGACTACATACCATCCGAAGACAACCTCAGGCCGCGTTCGGCGATCTTCGTGCTCAATCTTTTGTCGGGCACACGTGAAGCCCTGCCCTTGATCGGTAGTGAGGTCGCCCGATACGACAACCTCCTACCGGTCGTCGAAGGGGAAACGCTGCAAGCCGACTCGCCACCCATGATGTATCTGATTCCGGTGACTCAGGCGCTTCATCTGCTCGACGAATCTCGGCGCACGGATCAGCGCCTTCGCCGCAGCCCGCCACGCGACTACCGGCGCGCGCTCAAGTTGCTCGATCCGCTTGCCGACCTTCGTCCGTCCGCTCCATCTCGTCCGAAGGAGCATGGCACTTCGAAATCCACGGCCGGATCGCAAAAGCTCCAAGAACATCCGGCGTATGCCTCCTGGGTCTACGGCAGCAGCGAGCGCCGGCTCGACGCCTTCAGGCGGCGGGTGCTCGACAACGCTTCAACGGCTTCCTTCCCCGCTGAGCACCTCGTCGAGGAAGTGCTCGACGAGCTCGCAGAAGGACAAGAGGCCCAACGCCTCAGCGCCATGCTCCTTCACAATGCCATCGTTCACCGAGCGGCAGGCGAATCCGAACTCGCGCGTATCGCCGGTGCCTCGGCGACGTTGATTCGCCTCGGCGGTCTTCGCGGAGTCGGGCTCGTGCGCCACATGGTGCTCGAAGGCCTGCATCCCGGGCACTACTTCTTGACGCCGCCTCCCGAAGCGCTCGGACGCGAAGTCCTCGTCGGCCTGATGGTCGAAAGTGAGCGCCCCACGCGTGCGACGGTTCTGAGCGTCGATCTCGCTTGGATCATGCTGCGAGCGACGGAAGTTTGGCTTTCCCGCATTCCACACGTGCAACGGCCGCATTCGGACAAGATTCAAGAGATGGTCTTGACCATGGCCGACCGTGCCGCCAAGACCGTCGTTCGAGTCTATCGCGCGGCGCAACGCAGCGTATCTTACGATCACATCATCGACCGCATTCCGGATCGCTTGATGCTCGTCTTTCGGCGCACTCTCACCTCGTTGCGCTTCCCCGGTATCGACGATGATCCCTGCCATGACCAACTCGTGCGTTCGTTGGTACGCGCCGTTCATTGGATGCTCGAATCGATCTGCATGAACCGCTGTCCTCACCAGTGTCCCATCAACCCGCGCAAGAGCGGGCGCTCCGCGCTGCAAGACGATGCATTTCCCACGAACGACGAAGTCGTCGATGCGATCGCTCGTTGGCCGGGACCCTACTACGTCGAACCCACGCCCGAGCAGGCGCAAAAGCTCGATCTGCTGCTCGCTGCGGCATGCGATGGTGCCGAACCGTCATCGTCTCGCGGGAGAGAGCCGGGCCCTTGTGATCGCGGGGCAGACAAAGCCTATCGCTGCGGAGTCTGTCGTGAGACGCGGCCCAAGAGCACGCGCAGCCGTACGCGTATCCAAGCCCGAGGCGGCGGTGAAATGCCGGTGTGCCGCCGCTGCCAAGGCCGCATCCGGCGCAATCCCTGGTTCCGCGAGAGCGTGCTTCGATCGCTCGGCGAAATCCGCGACTAGGGGCGTCGACGTCGAACGATCCAGCCGAGCAGAATCAAGATGTAGGATGACGCACCGGCTACGACGGGTACGTCGCCGACCGCGGCATAGAGAGTGCGGCGGGGCTCGACGGGGACTTCGGTGATCAGAACACGCTGGTTGTCTTCATCGACGCGCATCCAACCGCGAACGCGACCCATCGGGTCGAAACCGGCGGATGCCGCCCAACGTGTGGGCCGAAGAATCGAAAACCCGCCTTCGATCGCGCGAACCCGAGCGAATTGCGTGTGGAGCGGGTCGATGCCGGCCCAATCCGACGAAGGAAGCAACACCAGACCGGCGCCCACGCCGGCGTGGCCCCGCGACATCTCCGGGTAGTCGTGGTCGTAGCAGATCGCCAGCGAAACGACACCGAAGGGCCGCTCGATACGCGGCACCGGATTGTCCGACGCTTCGGCCCCCTCGCCGGGCACCGGATGGCGTTTTCGGTAGCGCGCCCGCTCCGCGCCGCGATCGTCGAAGTAGACCGCGAGGTTCTCGAAGCGGAACGGCTCGTAGGATGTCGGCACGATGTAGGCAACGACGAGATCGACGCCCTGCTCGACGGCGAATGCGGACGCGCGAGCCAACAAGGCCGGCTCATCGCGGCGTTCCACGATGCTCGCTCCCTCGTTCCAGGCAATGACCCGAGCTCCTCTTTCCGCTGCCCACGTCGAGCGTTGGAAAAGGGTCTCGAGGTTGGAATCCAACTCTTCTCGAGTCGGGAGCGTATCGGGAGCAAAGCCGAGATCGGTAACGACTGCGGCAACCCGCACCGTCTGTCCGCGACTCGGCAGATTCAAGCGCCATGCACCATGCGCGAACACGACGACGAGAACCAGCCCGAGCAACGCACCGTGCCGCCCCCATTTCTGCTCGGGCGCGGCGAGGGCGCCGGCCAGGAAGGCGGCGACCCACGCCATGAGCGCGCCGATGGAAGCCACGCCGAAAAGGCCGGCAAGCTGCAACAAAGCGAGGTTGTCGGGCTGTGTCGAGGCCCCTGTACCCCAGACCCCCATCGGCCCTAGCGAGTAGCTCGACCACTCGTTCAATGCGGCCATGGCCGGCCATGCATAGAGAGCGTGAACCTCGCTGCTGCGGCGGCGCAGCGCATCCCAGGCGATGAGCATGAGCCAGGAGCCGAGAGCGGCGGGCAAGCCGAAGCCAAGCGCAAGAACCGCCGGGATCGGCGGCGTGATGATCTTCGCCACTTGAGCCACCGTCGCAAGGCCTAGCAGGGCCAGAATCAACAGTCGTTCGCGCCGGCGCGTGGTGCGGCGAATCCAGAGCATCCAGGGAACCGGGGCGATCCAAGCCAGCAGCGGTACACCCCAGCGCATGCCGCTTGCAATAACGAACGTCATCCCGGCGAGCGCCAAGACGAAGGTGGGGATCTGCTCCGTGCGGCGGTTCACGATGCACCGCCTCGTCGCACTGCGGTCCACAGCCAACGCAGTTGCCGGGTGTAAAGTTCCGGCATCATCGCGACGCGCTCTTTCTTCGGGACTTTCCGTCCGACGATGGCGGTACCGAAAAAGATCGATGCGACGGCGCCGAAGATCGCCGGCAACGGCGCATCGCCGGGAAGCTCGCCCAATGCGACGGCCCGCTCGAGCAGAGGCGGCACGAGAGCTTCTAGCCCCGCATCGCGCGCCGCCTCGAGCACGGCCGGCTGCTCCGGAAAGGCGCGGCGGAGTTCGGCGTCGGTGGGCGGAGGGCCGAGTTCGAGATCCGTGCGGGCCTGCAAGGCGACGATCTCGGCCATCACGCCCGGGTTGCGGGCATGTTGCTCGGCCGTGGCTCGAAAAAGGGCTTCGACGGCACCGAGCGGATCGTGCTTGGGATGCGCTTCGACGACGGCCGCCATCTGCACCGACCACAACTGGATGAAGTAGACCAACAAGGCCTCCTTCGTCGGGAAATAGTTGAAAAAGGTCGCCGGACTCACGTCCACGTCGTCGCAGAGTTCGGCTACGGAGATCGCCGAAAGGGGACGCTCATCGATTCGGGCGAGAAGGGCTTCGATCAGGCCGATCTTCGTATCGGCGGCTTTGCGTTCGCGAAGAGACATGCAAACTTTATAGCACCATAAAATCTTCTTGTCTACAATAATATTTTACTCCGCTATAACTTATTAGGCTGCAACTTCACCGCTCCCGGATCATCGAAGCCAACCGCCCTCACGTGCCTATTGGCTGCTCTACTCGTCTGCTGACGGCTTCGCATCTCCAACCGATAGGGCTTTTTCTGAAAAGTTGCGCGAAAGTGTTCGCATTTGCGTATAACTTCCTACATTAAACGAATAAGATGGCCGATCACCGAAGATCTTCGGCCCCTTGGGCCTCCGAGATAAGGACATGACCAGATGAGGAGAAGGAAGACGATGAGACGAGGATGGCGGGCTCACCGCACACGGTCGCGATGGTCATTGCCCTTGATCGCCGCGCTCCTTTGCACTCCGATCGGCGTGGCGGCCGATTCCGAAGAAGTGAAGATCGACACCGACTTGGGCTCTTCATCCCAGCGGCACCTCCTCGACTTCTTCGATCGCATCGAAGACTACGCCCCGTCGGCAGGTGTCCTACCCGGCGCACGGGCGGGCCTTCTCGATTCACTCGGCAAAGACTTCGACGAACTCGATCCGGAGACGAAGCGTCGGATGGACTCCGCGGGGACTCGCTGGAAGTACCTGATCGAGGCCACGGCCGCGACATTGCCGCCGCCGCATGTGGAGTCCTACAGGAACCTCAGCCGGCAAGCGCTCGCCGAAGTCGAGGCCGATGCGGAAGACGTGCGGCAAGCAAGGGTCGCGCTCGCGCTGCTCTCCCTCTTGGGCGAGGAAGAACTCGCGCAGATGGGGATCAGGAAAGAGACCGTACTTGCGCTAGGCCAAGCGCTGGCCACGACGGATCTACCGCACGCCGGCGCACTCGTGCAGCGCCTAGATGGCGACGGCGCTCTGCGTAGACAGGCCGCTCAAACCCTCGCTGCCCTCCCACCGGATGCCCGCGCCGCCGTCGCACGACTCGCCGAGCGCGGAAAGTTGAGCGATGAAGAGCGGGAGAACGTGGCTCACTTCCGAGCGCGATATACCGAGATGCTTCGACTCGCAGCATCCATGCCGCCGGCCACGGCCGAACGTTTCGGCTTCGAACTCTCTCGCGAAACGCTCGTCCTAGCCGAGAACCTCAGCGATGAGGCGCTCTGGCTGCTGACGAATTCGCGCGAGGTTCTCGGCCTCGAAGATATGATCTCAGGATTGCGCATCATCGCGCACGGCGAGGCTCCCGATCCGAATGCGGCCACGGAACTCGAAGACTTTCGCCGGGAGGCACTGTCTTGGGCGGAACATCCGATGGTCCGGGCGGTGGCCCCTAGCGAAAGCGAAAACGTCTTCGACCTCCTCGATCGCGCCGGTGCGGGCGAACTTCACCTGCTCAAGGCTCGCTTCGAACAAATGCCCGGGTGGCGCATCCTTCCGCATTTGAGCGAGGTCGTGAACTCCCCCGACTACGCTGCCGAAGTCGCAGCGCTCGAAGGGGGGACCCTCGCGGCGGAGCGGCGAGACGAGATCGAGCGCTTCCGACAAAGATGGCTCGAAGCCTCGGCTGCTTTTTCGGACGATGCCGGAGACATTCTTCGCGATGATATCCGCAACGCGCCCCTCGCCGACTTGATCGCCTGGGAACGGACATCGGCTCGGATCGGCGAATCCGGGGAGCGTATGCTCATGCAATCTCTGCGCGCGGAGATACAGGTGCCGGCCCGTGGCGACACGGTCGTCTTGGGTGACTGCAAGCTCAGCATCCCTTGCTACCTGAATCACCTCAAAGACAGCGTCATCAACGGTGTCAAGGGCGTCTTCAACGGCATCTTCTCGGCGGTCAGCACGGCCGTCTCCAATGCGAACACATGGGCCACGCGCGTCGTGACCTCGGTTCGGGAGGAACTCGCAGCTCTCCCCGCTGCGGCGCTCGGCCTGATCGAGAACGCGTACGCCGCCATTCTCACCGAGATCGAAAGCACGGGGGTCTTCGATCCTTCACGAATCGCCGAAGCCATGGGCGTGGTGGATGGATTTTGGGAAAATCTCCCGGAGGCGCCGGAAATCCCCTGCCCGGAGATCGGCAGCAGCATTCCGGGCTACGGAGTCGTGGGAGATAGCCGGACGGCCGCTCGCTATCAGCAATCTTCTTGGGTCGTCGAGAAAGTTCTCGCACTCGTACCCGATGACGAGCTTGCGCTCGGCGTCAAGATCCCCCTCAAGTCGTTCTGGGGAGGCGTGCAGTATCTCGGGCAATGCCTCGACAATGCCGCCGCGGCCGTCGCGGAGCGGGAAACGGCGGCATATCGCGAGAGCATTCAGACAGCGGTCACGGACACGAATGAGGATCTCGCAAACCTCGATACGAAGATTTCCGTGATTCACGGCGAGTTGATCGATGTATCGAACCGCTTTGCGCGCCTGACCTTCGCGAACCGGAAACTCGCCCTGCGCTTTGCCATCGAAGGCCATCTCTTGGAACGAAAGGGCGATCGCATTGGGCGTTTTCAACTGCCGGAGATTTACGATGGATTGCTCGAGAGCGTACAGGAAATCGTGGAAGAGACGATTGATCGGGTCATCGAGGCGGGGCTGAACACTTACGGCGCCGAGTCGGCTGCGACACGGGCGTTCGAACAATATCAAGCGGGCCGATACGCGGAAGCCTTTGAATCGTATCGCGTGGCCTATCGTCGAGCGGTATTCCAGCGAGAAGTCGGCAACGGGAACGTCATCAAACCGTGAAGCGGAAAAGGGAGAAGTCGACCATGAAGAAGAAGATCTCGCGGGGCTGGAGCGCTTTGCTGGTCTTGTCGCTACTTTGCCCGGCATGGGCCGGTGACGGCGTAGACCCCGATTCCACCGAGACGGCCAAGGCCCGCCGGCAACTCGAGGCCTACTTCGCTCGAATCCACGAAACGGCGCCGACGACCTTCGGGCTCTCGATGACGGAGAGCGACGCTTCAACGCTTGCCGTCGTAGCCGCCGACGCATTCCGTGACGAAGAACTCGCGCGTTTCGGACAGGCGATGGACGGGGAGCCGGGATGGGAGATGGCGCCCGAGGCCTTGGCCGGCTCCCTTCCGGCGAAGTTCCGTGCCCAAGTCGAAGCTATCGGCCGCGATCGTGTACGCGCACTAGAACGCGCCGAGGCACTCCGCCGGCAGGTCGTGCTCTCCGCTCGCGCACTGCTGCTCGTCGGTGACGAGCGCTTGGCCGAGCGAGGAATCTCTGCAAACGACATCCGGACGTCGCTCTCC
>JALUUK010000149.1 GCA_027021395.1 Acidobacteriota bacterium | reverse complement strand
ACAGCTTGCCAAGTCGGCATTCGCCTGTGGTTCTAGTCTGGACATCGTCGTACGCGATGGGGATATCTCCGGCTCGGTCGATGTCTTGATCTGGTCCGACAGCGAGCAAACACCCGAGGTCGTCCGTCTCATCGAGACGACTCCCGGCACGCATAAGTTTGAAGGGTCCATCACTTCCACCTCCGCTCCGGCCGATCCGAACGACGGGTTGCTCACCTTCGTGGAAGGCGATCAGATCACCGTGCGTTACGACGATGCCGACGACGGTGCGGGAGGAACGGCGAGCATCTTCGATTTGGCCGACGCCGATTGCAGCGCAACGGCGCCCGATACCGTGCGCGTGACGAATATCACGGATGCTTCCGCGCGCATCGAGTGGAACACCGCCGAGGCGACACGCGGGCGGGTCGAGTGGGGTCCGACCGAAGCCTTGGGCAACACCTCCGAAGACCAAGCCTTCGGCACCGCGCATGCGGTCTCGCTCGATGGTCTGAACGAATGCGGGCGTGTGTTCTTCCGCGTGGTCGCCATCGACCGTGTCGGAAACGAACGTGTACTCGACGTCAACGGATCTCCCTTCGCCTTCAATGTCGGGATGATCCCCGGTTTCTTCCGCGATGATTTCGAATCCAACGGTGGATGGACGCTCGGCGGAGAATGGGAAATCGCGCCACCGGAAGGACGCAGCGCAGGCGGGTCTCCCGACCCGACGACGGCGTTCTCTTCGGCGCAGGTTCTCGGCCATGACCTCACCGGCCTAGGCGCGAGCCCCGGCAACTACGAGCAAGGCAGCGATGAGCGCGCCATCTCACCCTCCATCGACGCATCCGCCATGACCGACGTCGAAATCAAGTTCCGGCGCTGGCTCAACGTCGGCGCCTACGCGACGGCCATCGTCGAGGTCAGCGTGGATGGCGGAGCATGGGAGACCGCCTGGCAGCGGCCCGGTTCCTTCTTCCCCTTCTCTCAAGGCGCCTGGAGTCTCGAAACGATTGCTCTTCCTCAGGCCGGCGGCTCTTCGAACGTACGCATCGCCTACCGCATGAGAGCGACCAATCAGCCGAGCACGGGCGCAAGCTGGAACGTCGACCGTTTGGTCATGCGCGAATCGAGCCAACCGGCAAACGGCCCTTGCGGAGAATGCGGCGGCGCACCCGGTTTCGCCGGCGCGGCCTCCGCCGTAGATGACGATCCCTGCTCGGCGACCGGAGCGGTGACGATTTCCTGGGAAGAGGCCCCGGCTTGGGGAACCGGTGGAGCGGGAAGCTACAACGTCTACCGCGATACCGTACCCGACTTCGTGCCTTCGGCGGCCAACCGCATCGCCACCGGTCTGACCGGCACCTCGTATTCCGATACGACGGTCAGCGACGGCACCACCTACTACTACGTCGTCCGTGCGGAAAACGACGAGACCTGCAGTACCGGTCCGGCCAACGGCGGGGTCGAAGACGACAACTTGATCTATCAAGTCGTGTCGACGACGTCCTCACAAGCCGTTCCTCCCGAAGTCACCCGCTTGCTCGTGGAAATGCCCATCGGCGACGATCTTCGTTTCACCTGGGACGAAGTCGCCGGGGATCCGAGCTATTCGTTGACGCGCTCGAGCGCGCCGCAGCCCGGCGGATTCACCGAACGTGCCAACACCACCTCGACCCGGGTCAACGACACCGGCGCCGCCACGGACGGAAGCACTTGGTTCTACCTGGTTTCAGCGACCAATGCCTGCGGCCAAGAGGGCCCGTGATCTGAGCCTTAGGAAGCGGCGCGGTAGAAAAACACGAGCCGAGATGATCTAGGGCATGGACGTGTTTTCTGCCGCACGGGCTCCCGGCCACCGGCGTTGGCTTGACGAACGAGAAACTTGGAACTCTGCGCGAAAAAAATACCGCCGCCGAGAGATTTGTGGGAACCATTCTCTCGGTCCGCTGTCAAACTGTGGTGAGGACGTTTTCTCTCGAGGAGACTCACCATGGTTCGAAAGGAAAACCCCGGCGGCTGGAGCCGATCTTCCGTTTTTCTGCTCTTCGTTTTGATCTTGCTCGCTACGACGAGCAGCGCACTTGCTAGAATCAAGCTGATCACGCTGCCGGTACGAGAGCGAGTCGAGGTTCAGCTCGACCATCCCGGCGTGACGCTGGTGGAAGAAGAACGCGTCGTTCCCCTCATCGCCGGAATCAACCAAGTCGATTTTTCTTGGGCAAACACCGAAATCGATCCGGAATCGATCGTCTTCCGCGTGACGGAATCTCCCGCCGCCGTCAGCGTTTTATCGGTCAGTTACCCGCCGAACGAAAAAGCTTTGATCTGGCAAGTCTCGTCGGCCGCCTCGGGGCCGGCGCGCATCCGCATCTCTTATATTCTGGGCCGGCTCGAGAAGACCTTCCACTACCGCGCGATCGCTTCCGAAAAAGAAGACACGCTCACGCTCTCTCAATACCTGCGCCTGCGCAATCTTTCGAACGAAGAACTCGGTGCGTCCGAGATATGGGCCGGTGTCGGACCTCGCTTCCATAAGTTCGTCGGCGTCGCCGAAACTCGCGAGATGCTCGTCGAGCGTCGTCCTAAGGTCCCGATCAAGAAGACCTACACCTGCAATCCGGCGACCTTCGGTTATTCCGATCGTCCGCAGAACAAGTTGCTGGTCCCCATGCACTACGTGCTGACCAACAAGACGACCCACGGCCTCGGCCTTGCTCGACTGCCGGCGGGAAAGGTTCGCATCTTCCAAAGTGACGGCGCCGGGACGACGGTATTTCTCGGAGAAGACTGGGGGACCTTCACTCCCGTCGATGATCAGATGAAGCTCTACCTCGGCGTCGCGCGGGATATCGTCGTCACTCGCAAGATCGTCGAGAACGAAACCGTTCGCAGAGTCGGCAACCTCATCGACCAGAAAGTCGTCATCGAATACACCATCGAGAACTTCAAGACTTCAGCGGTCACGCTCGATGTGCGCGAAACCCTCCGCAACGTACGCGACGAAGCGCGAGGACGATCCCAGCACGAACCCGATTGGGACATTCTGCCTGAAACCTCGCTCGGTCGTCCCGATGACACCGTGTCGAATCAGGAAGAACTGGTGTTTCACGTCGATCTCCCGGCGAAAGACGCCCGCAGCGAAGCGCGAAAGATCGTGAAGACGCTTCATCTCATCTTCCGGAACGAATGGTAAGAAAGGAGGAACCGACGATGAAACGATGGCTTTTCCCGTGCATCATTCTGGTCTTGGCGCTCCATCCGAGCTTCGCCAAGAATATCGATCTATCGACCGTGCCCAAACGCGACAGCGTGCAGTTGACGATCTACAACTCGGAAGATCTCACGCTGGTCCGCGAAACCCGCCTCGTCAGCTTCAAGAAGGGTCGCAACACGCTGCAGTTTTCCTGGGCCAATACGCTGATCGATCCCACATCGGTCGAGCTGCGTTTCCCCGGTGCCGCGGAACGCCTCGAAGTCATCGACACGACCTATCCTCATCAGCGCCCTCAGATGCTCTATTGGAGCATCGCGAGCGACTCCAACGATGATGCTGTCGTCGAGATCAGCTATTTCACCAGCGGCATCACCTGGACCGCCGACTACACCGCCATCACTCGTTCCGATCGAGGTGAGATGAGCTTCGAAGGGTTCGTCCGCATTCACAACGACTCCGGAGAAGACTACGAAGGGGCGTCTGTGCGCTTGGTCGTCGGCACGATCAATCTGGTGGAAAAAATCGCGCAGCTCGCCCGCGTGGGCATCGGCGACCTGCGCGAGCTTTCGAAGAGCAAGCACCAGGAGCTACGAGCCCGTGCCGCTCGATCCGTCTTGGAAAGGGCGGTTCCCACTCCCGCCGAGATGGACAGTCTCGGCTACGTTGAAGAGAAGAAGATCTTCAAGCAAGGCCTCAGCGAATATTTCATCTACACCATCGACGGGCGTGAGACCATCCCGAGCGGCTGGTCCAAGCGCCTGCGCACCTTCGAAGGCTTGACCGTTCCCTTCCGTATTCAGTATCGATACCGGAAGGTCCAATATGGAGATCGACTCGTGCGCATGCTGCTCGTCAAGAACGACGAAGAATCCAAGCTCGGCACGACGCCCTTGCCCGGCGGGAAGATCAGAGTCTTTCGGAACAACGACTCCGACGGTTTGAGCTTTCTCGCCGAGCAGCAGATCAAGTACGTGCCGGTCGGTGACGAAATCGAAGTCGACCTCGGCGTCGATCCGGAGGTCGTCTTCGAGATGATCAAGATGAAGACGAGCCGTGAGAACATCTGGATGAAAATCCATGGTGCCGACGTGCTCCGGCGGATCGACGACGGACGCGTGAACTTCGACCTGAGAAGCCGAGTCGCCGGCTGGGACGAACGCGATACTTTCGTGCAACGCATCCGCAACCACTCTTCGCGAGCAATCGAGGTTCAGATTCGGCGACGTTTTCCCGGTCACGTGGTCTTCCGCGCCGATTTCGACGTGCGCAAGCACGATTTCCAGACGGTACAGTTCAGCGCGAAGCTCGCTCCCGGCGAAAAGCGCGACCTCGCCTACGAAGTGGTGCGTAAGAAGGGCAGAAACGCCAAGCAAGAAAACGTCACCATCGAGTAAACCCCACCGCCGTCGAGACCGAAATCACCTGCGTCATGATGGAAGCGAGCGAACGGGTGAGCGCATCAACGGGCGGCTAGGAAGCAGGCGAAGGGGATCAATCTCCATTGCTCTCGTCTTGCAGTTTCCGGACCTTCCTGTTGTATCTCGCTGCCAGCAGCGGCATTGCGACCGGCAGGATCATGTACAGGAATCCCGCGTATACACCGATTTGCGGCGGAAGAGTCCATGCACATACTGCCGATACGATACCGGTCGCTCCAAGAACCAGGTGTTGCGTGACTTGCTGCGACGTTCGCAATCGCTCAACCTCATTGAGTTGCAAGGCCGCCGCGACTTTCAAGACGCGAATATGCAGCAGCGCCAGCAAACCGGTCTGAATTGCAAACCCGATGCCGTACACTGCGAAAATACCGAGAATGTCGCGCGGATCACTCATCACGAATTCAGTCGGCAGCCGGCCGCCGCTGGCCCATCCGGCAAAAGCAGAAAAGACCATTTTCAACGGATAGACATAGATCAACATGACAAAAACAAAGACCAGGCTGATCACGGTTGTCTGGCTGTCCTCGAGACCATACTGGCGGCTCCAGGTACGGTGAGACCACCAGAATCCGGTGATGAGTGCGAAACTAGCGGCGAATGCCGGTATGCCTTTGAGCGCCAAGATCAACTCGGCATAGCTATTCGGAATACCGTCCCCACCAATCACGAGCAAGGTCACTGCGAACGCGAAAGCCGCATCGCAAAAGGTTTCCAGCCGGGAAATCTCGACTCCCCGTTGGCGCACATCGTTGAGCATGGGTAAATCGTCTAGCTGCTCTGCACTCCAGGCACTACTCATGCATCAGCCTCCGGGGACATCTCGACCATCCGCGCGAGCAATCGACGCGAAAGCTGTCAACCGATTCGTCAGTGTAGCGTCCTTTCTGTAAGTTCCCCCCCAGGGGGTCGCGTGATAGCACTGATTGTAACGCGGAGTGTACTTCACTCTTAGAAGAGGAGGGAAATGCAAGATGAAAGGGATCGTTTGTCTGATTCTGTCTCTCGGCATCCTTACCGGGGCGCTGTCGTTGACCGCCCTTGCTGGGGATGGAGACTGTAGGATCCTCATCTGCTGCTGGTCTCAATACATCGCGAACTTGACCGACTGTGCCAACAACTTCACCCCCGATTCGGGGGAAAAATGGGGTGAAGACGATCCCCGCTGGGCGATCCTGGATGCCTGCATCTATGAGGCCGGAACACAGAGATCGGACTGTGTCGATTGTGCGTCGGATCCGGAATGCTCGGGGGGAAGCGATGAGACCAACTCCTTCGACCTGAACGGCGGCGCTCCGATGATTGTCGCAATGCCGTATGGGTCACCATCTTCCTCGCATTTTCTATTCAACGTTCCTACCCAGCCCGGCGAGGAGGGTCGGTACACTCTGCATATCGCAAACGGCCTACCTGACGAGTCGGATGGTACGCCCGGCCTCGAGCGTGCGACGGGAACCGTCAGTGTCAACGGCACCATCGTCATCGACAGCACCGTCTTGAACGCTACGATCAATGATCTCGCCGTCACCGTGTCACTCGATCGAGGCAACAACACCATCGAGTTTGTGTTGAACCAGGCGCCGAACGACCCAGCGCCTCACTCTTTCGTCTCGGCCATGCTGATTCAGAACTGAGCCGCCATCTCGCTTCTTCCTTTCCTCGGGAGCGGGCATGCAGCGGCTCGCCGAAGGCGATGTGCGCGGTCTTGCGCGGATCGACGCGCCCGAGATCCTTGATGAACCAGCGTGACTCGGGCGGGCTCGGGGTACGGAGTCAGAGTCGTGCTAGTGGAGATTGCGGGTCTGCCGAGCCGCGGGCTTCGCCGGCCGGCTCATGCCGCCGACCCGCACCCCACGCACGCCGATGCGTGCGCCCGCGACGGAACATGGGGTTGCCTGCTTCTTGGGGAGAAGGGGCGGTGGATTCTCTCCGGGCTTGCGTTTTCGTCCGTTCCTCGGTACCACATGACGGTGATCACGGTCGTCGGCGCGGAGTTCCGGCCGCTTGGGTTGTGAACCCGCCTCGCGTTCCCGTCCGGAGGGGATACCGCTATCGGTGTCTCGATGGAGAAGAGAGACGTCTATGAATGGTTCGGGGTTGGGTGCCGAGAGGCGGATGTATCCGAAATTGCGCGTTTTCTTCGCTTGCTTGCTGGCTTGCGGCTTGGTGCTGCCGGTCGCTGCGCAACAGGGCAGCGGACCGGCGACGCCGACATCGCGGATCGCCGATCGCGAAAAAGGCGAAGGTGACAAGATTCAGCGTCGTATCGAGTGGTTCTTCTCGACTAGGCGGGCGGGTACGGCCACGGATGCGGACATGGCGGCATTGCGCCGTTTGGCGGTGGAAGAGACGCGGGCGGCGCTTGAAACGCAGAAACGCCAGCGGGCTTTCGGCATGATCGACGAGGTGAATTTCTGGACCTCGATGGGTCCATCCCCCTCCAATTTCGGCGGCTGGGCTTTCGGTCCGGTGACCGGGCGCGTTCCCGCGCTCGCGGCGGATTTCGCCTCGGGCACCCTCTATGTCGGTTCGGCCTCCGGTGGGCTGTGGAAATCCACCAATGACGGCGCGTCTTGGACGCAGCTCTTCGATTCCGCGGGAACCATGACCGTCGGTTCGGTCGCCGTCGACCCGAACGACGCGCAAACACTTTGGGTCGGCACCGGCGAAAACACGCAGGGCTGCTCGGGCTACTTCGGCATCGGCATGCTGCGCAGTCTCGACGGAGGCGCTACCTGGGAAGCGCGCAACGGCAACGGCGCGAATACGCTCGAGGATCTCTCGTCCTTCGCCAGCATCGTCGTCGACCCGCGCGACTCCGCACATATCGTCACCGGTGGACGTCTACGCGGCTGCACCAGCGGAGCCGGTCAAGCCGGCGGGATCTATACGACGAACGATGCCGGAGCGACCTGGACCAACCGCATGTCCGGCACGCAGGTCTACGAAATCCGCCAGGATCCTACCGTGCAAGACATCTTCTGGGCGGCCACCGACAAAGGCGTCTACAAGTCCACCGACAACGGCGTGAGCTGGGTCCTGCAGACTGCGTCGGGTCTTCCCAACGGCAGCACCGGCCGTACGGAACTCGCCATCGCTCCTTCGGATACGAACGTCGTCTATGTACTCTTCGCCTCCGGCGCGAGCGGTTCGGCGGAATTCTGGCGAACCACCGACGGTGGCGCGAGTTGGACCGAGCAGTCTTCGGGCTCCAACGCCTGCGACGGGCAGTGCTGGTACAACATGCATCTGTCGGTGCACAACAGCGATCCCAACACCGTCTTTCGCGGAACCGTGCGCATTTACCGATCGACCGATGCCGGGGTGAACTGGACCGACTTGAGCAATGGCTGGGGTTCCTCCCAGAAGGTTCACCAGGACACGCACTTCCTGATGATGGATCCCAACGACGACAATACCTTCTGGGTGGGCAGCGACGGCGGTGTTTGGAAGAGCGTGGACGGCGGCGATTCCTTCATCAACAAAAACGGCAACATGAACCTGACGCAGTTCTACGCCATCGGCGATCACCCCTTCGACCCGAACATCATCTGCGGGGGCGCACAAGACAACAGTTCGTTGGCGCGAACCACCAGCAATACCTGGGATCTACAGGCCGTCACCGGCGACGGCTTCGTCTGCTTCATCAACAACGTCAATCCGGACTACAACTACATCACTTCTTATCCTTCCGGCGGCTATCCCAGCGTTTCGCGCTCGACCGACGGGATACTCGGCTCGTTCTACAGCAAAACCAAGTCGGGCAGCGGGATCATCAGCGGCGATCGCATCAATTGGGTGACACCGTACATTCTCGACCCGAGCACGCCGAGCACGCTCTACCTCGGAACGCACCGCGTCTACAAGTCGACCAACGACGCCGATTCCTGGGATTGGGTCGGACCGGCGGATATGACCAACGGCAGCGGCAACATTCTCTCTCTCGACGTGAACCGCAATTTCGGCGATGTCGTCCTGGCCGGGACGACGGACGGCAACATTTGGCGCTCGACCAATGCCGGCATCGACTGGGTGGACATCAGCGCCGGGCTGCCGGCGCGGGCGATCAGCGACATCGCGAGCGATCCGACGAATTCTCGTCGCGCGCTGGCAACGGTCGGCGGCTTCGGAACCGCGCACCTTTGGGAGTGGAACGAGGGTGGCGGGGATTGGGTCGCCATCGGTTCGGGCTTGCCCAACGTTCCGGCAAACACCGTGGTGATGCTCACCGACCTCGAGGTCTATGTCGGAACGGACACCGGCATCTTTCAAAGCATCGACGGCGGACTGACCTTCGTACCCTTCATGAACGGCGTTCCCGAGGGGTTGGTCACCATGGATCTCAAGTACAACCAGAGCATGAACATGCTCACGGCAGGAACCTATGGTCGGGGCGCATGGCAGGTGACGGTCGATCCGATCGGTCCCATCGTGCTCTACGATTCCTACGAACAGCCGCTAGTCGAAGTCGACGGCGACGGCGACGGTAACGTCGAGCCGGGCGAGACTTGGGAAATTCGGCCGCTTCTACGCAACGTCGGCAACGAAGACGCGCTCTTCGTCGAAGCTCGCCTGGTGACGATGACGCCCGGCGCCTCGGTGCTCACGCCCGACCTGCAGGGCTACGGCAATATCGCGCCCGGCGCGTCCGCTCCGTCGAACGCTGCTTATTCCTTCACCATCGACCCGGACTTTCCCTGCGGTGAGGCCGTGGTCTTCGACATCGTCGACATCACGTCGAGCAACGCTCCGGGGGTCTACTCCGACCAACTCGCCGCTTTCTCGATCACCGTGGTCGATCAGTATGAACCGCCCATTGTCACGACCCTGGTCGACGAGAACTTCGACCCCGGAAATCCCGCAGATTGGACGCACGAAGCGATCGATCCCAACCTCTTTCTCTGTAATCTGACCTATGTCGATGAATGGCAGATCCTGAGCAAGGATGCCGAGCACGGGAATAGTTACCATGCCGGCAACGGGCCCGGTAGCTCGTACTCACGCGCCAACTACGCTTGGCTCTATCATGGCGGCAAGGATTCGAGCAACGGCCCCGGAATCGACATTCCCGCCGATGCGCGTTCGGCCAGCCTGAGCATCGTTCACTGGTACTCCACCGAACCGGACGCAGACGGCGGGCAAGTGGTCATCGATGCTTTGGAAGACGATATCGACACCTACGAGACGCTCGATCCCGACGGCGGCTACCCGGCCGGTACTCTCAACACCGGCAAGTGCAACGGTCTCGAGGGCAAGGACGCCTTCCACGGCGATTCCGGCGGCTGGATCACCTCGACCTTCGACCTGACGCCTTATCGCGGCAAGAAAATCTACCTAGCCTTCGTTTTCGGCTCCGACAGCGGCAACGTCGCGTACGAGGGCTGGTACATCGACGATATCCGAGTCGAATCCGAGAAGCAGGGCGCGCCCATTTGCCAAGCCACGTTGTGGCCGGGACGCGTTCCGGCGACCACGACTTTCGCCAAGACCATCGGCGACGACATCGAAGCGACTTGGGCCGATTCCTGCAACGGCGGCAACCTTCCGGGGCAGATCTACTCGATCCAGGGCGGCAATCTCGACTCGCTCTTCTCGTCGGGCTCGTACGACCACGACGCCGTCGGTGGGCTCTGCGCACGCACCTCTCCGAGCACGTTCACCTCGGCGCCCGGAAACCGCTACTTCCTGGTGGTTCCCAACGAAGGCGGCCGCGAGGGCGGAGCCGGCACGGCCTCCAACGGCCAAGAGCGACCCCAGGTCTCACCCATCTGCGGGACCTTACGCGAGGCCGCCTGCCCCTAGGCCGGCAAGGCCATTTCGGACAAGGGCCCGCGGCCATCTCTTAGACGCTAGCCGTCTTCTGCGGTAGTAGGCGCGATTTCTGCGCCTACACCCACTTCGCTGCCTCATGGCCATACGTCGGCCTGATGGACGGCGTATCGCGACGGGTAAGTAAGAGCGCGACGGCGACGCTGGGACGGCAGTCGTGCCGGGAAGTCGCGTAGAAGTCGTCGGCGAGCAACGAGCCGCGACCTGAACGCGTTCGCGCATGTGGAGCAGCAGAGGACATGCACGAACCTGCTCGGGGGGCGACGGCGGTCGCTCGGCGCGGGAGATGGGGGAAGTCGGCGGGCCGACAATGATTTACCACCGAGAGAAAAAGAATGGAAAAATGGGTGGCTTTACGGTTTCGGAAAAACAACATTGGGCAGTGAGAGACACTTCGGCCGAGGCGGGCCAAAACCTGCCACCTCCCATGACGTCCGGCCGATCACGATCTTTTTGCTTGGCGATGACTCCTGCCTACCGAATCGCCACGCTGTCCTCGCCAAGCGGGCCGTCCCCACCCGATCAGGGACGGCCCACTTTCTTTTTCCAACCAGTGAATTCCGGGGCCGCCGATGGAATATTGCGCTACCCCCTTCACAAAGGCCCCCCTCTCGTCGTAGATTCACCCGACATTCCCAGGCTCCCCACCCTGGATATGTTCCTTGATCCGGATCAGAAAGGAAGAAGAATGAACCGCTTCGCCTTCGGTCGAATCGTTTCGTCCGTGTGTGTGCCCGCACTGCTTTCTCTCGCCTTCCTCGGCCTCACCTTCGCCGCTCCGCTCCAACCCCGGCTGGAGGTGGTGAACGACGAGGGGAAAACCCGTGTTTTCGTTCAGGTCTCCACCGAGGAGGGCGTACGTCGTGTGCTTCTCCGAGAGACCACCGGAAAGATCGAAGCTCGGCGTACCGGAGGAGACCCTGCGGGAGCCGCTGCCTTTGCCGCCTGGAACGAGATCGACGGCAAGCGATGGACGGCCTATAGCCGCGACGGAGGACGAAGCTGGAGCAAAGCTTCTCCCCTGAAAACCGATCTGCGCCTTCACGACGGCGCGACCCATCCGGGCCAAGCCATGCCCCCCGTACCGGGCCTCTTTTCCGGCGGGGCCGAATCCTCCGTTTTCCTGGTGCAGTTCCGTACGGTGAGCCTTCCGGAATGGCGCGCGGCGGTCGAAGCCGCCGGCGGCGAGATCCTGGCGTATTTCCCGCACAACGCTCACCTCGTACGCATCCCGCGAAGCCTTACGCCGCGCCTCGTCGCGCTCGACTTCGTCGAACGCGTTGAGCCTTACGAAGCGTGGTACAGGCTCGATGCTGCGGTCCGCGCTTGGATCACCGACGACGCGAGCGCCGAGGAAAGCCGCCGCTTGCGGGTGATGGCCTTTGAGTGGGGCGATGTCGGCAAGCGCCGCATTGCGGATCATGCCCTGTCGATCGGCGCGCAGATCGCAGAGTTCTGGCCGTCGGGCCAAGTGATCGAAATCCAGCTGAACGGCGCACAAGCCAAGGAACTCGCGACGCACGACGACGTACTCTGGATGGACTTTTGGTCGGAGCGCGAAACCGACATGGACATCGTGCGCGAGGATTCCGGTGCGAATTTCCTCGAGAATGATTCCGGCTACACCGGTCAAGGTGTGCGCGGCGAGGTGATGGACAACGGCCTCGATGGCGACCATCAGGATTTCGACGGCGTGATCTTTCACACCTCATACGACGAAGCCAGCCACGGCACGAAAAGCTACGGCGTCGTCTTCTCCAACGGCGACCGTGACGGCGACGGCGACGGCCAGGCACTCGGCCACTTGCCGGATGCCCAGGGCATCTTTGCCGACTACGATGCTCTCGGCGATCGCTTCGCCCATACCCAAGAGCTGAAGGAGTCGCCGTATTTCGCTTCCTTCCAAACGAACTCTTGGGGCAATGCTCGGACGACCTCCTACACCAGCATCTCCAGCGAGATGGACGACATCATCTTCCGTCTGGACATCGCCATCCTGCAGTCGCAGTCGAATGCCGGCACGACCAATTCACGGCCGCAGGCTTGGGCGAAGAACATCATCAGTGTCGGTGCCGTGCAGCACAAGAACACGGCCACCTTGTCGGACGACTGTTGGTGCTCCGATGCGTCCATCGGACCTGCGGCCGACGGGCGCATCAAGCCCGACATCCTCTATTGGAACGACTCGATCTACACGACGAATTCCGGAGGAGGTTACGGCAATCACGGCGGGACCTCCGCCTCCACGCCGGAATCGGCCGGCGTGCTCGGCCTGATGGTGCAGATGTGGAGCGAAAACGTCTGGGGAACCGACCCTGTCGGTACCACCGTCTTCGAAAGACAGCCCCACCACACCACGATCAAAGCACTGATGGTCAACAATGCCGAGCAATACGCTTTCAGCGGAGAGAACCACGACCTGACGCGCGTACACCAAGGTTGGGGCAAGCCGAATGTCCGGCTGGCCAAGGAACGCGCCCCCAACAGTTTCGTCGTCGATTGGGACGACGTGCTGCAGGTTGGTGAAACCGTCTCTTACGAGGTCGATGTCCCCGCAGGAGAATCCGAGCTGAAGGTCACCATGATCTACCCCGACCCGGCCGGTACGACATCTGCCAGCCTGCATCGCATCAACGATCTCAACCTCAAGGTCACTTCACCCTCGGGTACGATCTACCATGGAAACGTCGGCCTCAAGGCCGGCACGGAATCCACGCCGGGAGGTTCTCCCAATGGTGTCGACACCGTAGAGAACGTCTTCGTGCTCAACCCTGAAACCGGTATCTGGATGGTCGAAATCGAGGCGGCCGAAGTCAATCAAGACGGCTATCTCGAGACCCCCGAAGACGACGTCGTCTTCTCGTTGGTCGTAACCGGCGGAACCGGTTCCGTCTGCGTCAAGCCGACGGTCGACTTCACGATCACCCCCAATCCCGCGCGCGTCGGTCAAAGTGTGCTCTTCGACAGCACGGTCAGCGGCGGCGCCGGCGGTCCCTTCGAATACGCTTGGGATTTCAACGACGACGGAGCCACCGACTCCACGCTCGAAGATCCGAGCAACATCTACAACCGTCCGTACGAGGGCTTGGTGCGTTTGCGGGTTCGCGATGCGGAAAATTGCCCCGAAACCGTGGAGAAATCCATCAGCGTCACCGGCCCCGACCTGCGCTTTGAAGCCCAAGTCAACCTCACGGAAGTCGACGGCAACGGAAACGGTGCCGTCGATCCCGGGGAGATCTTCGACATCGACGTGCAGTTGCGCAATATCGGCAATGAGACCGCTGTCGGCGTCAATGCGAAACTGGTGGTCGATGTCGGCACTCCCGGTCCCGTGTCCTTGTTGGCGGATGCGGCTTCCTACGGTGACATGGCGGTCGATTTCGTGGCCACCAGCGCGACGCCCTATCGCTTCCAAGTCGGGCAGGACTTCCCCTGCGGACAAGACATTCTCTTCACCATCACGCAGATCGAATCCGCCGATCCCGCCAACGTCTATCCCGACGAAGTGGCGGCGGTCCGCGTCTTGGTGGGCGGATCCGGACCGGCGATCACCATTTATCAGGACGGCTTCGAAAGCGATCTGGGCTGGTCTTCGCAAGGCGGCGGAGAGTGGGAGATCGATTTCCCGCGAGGGCTCGGAGGAACCAGCGGTATTCCCGGCCAGGGACCGCCGATTCCGGATCCCGACAGCGCGCTCGAAGGAACGCAGGTGCTCGGGAACGACCTCAGCGGTCAGGGGAACTTCCTCGGCGACTACGAGGCCGCCGTCGATTCCACGATCACCTCGCCTCCGATCGACTTCTCGAATGCATCAGGAATCTCGATGTCCTACTACCGCTGGCTGAACGTCGCGCCTTTCGATACCGCCACCATGGAGGTCTCGCCCGACGGGCAGACCTGGACGACTCTTTTCAGTGAAAACGGCGGGGTGCAGGACGATGCCTGGCTTCTGTCGGACTTCGATGTGTCCTCGATCGCCGATGGCGCAGCGGCATTCCGGTTGCGCTTCGGGTTGACGACCGACGGCGGGTTTCAGGCTTCCGGCTGGAATATCGACGACTTGAGCTTCAGCGGCGTGACGAAGGATTCCTGCGAGCCGGTCTCGCGCGCGGTACCCGGCGCATCCTCCCAAGTGATGGTCACTCGAGACGGCGGCGGAAATCTGAATCTGAGCTGGAATGCGGACTGCGGCGGAGGTACCGCGTTCGGTATCTATCGCGGAGACCTCGTCAGCGGCTATGCCTCGTTGACCAAGGAAGCGGGACGATGTGCGGTTGCCGGGACGTCGACCACGATTCCCGAAGGCGCCGGACAGGCCGACTTCTTCCTCGTCGTTCCCAACGACAGCGGCTTTGAAGGCAGCTATGGCGCCGACTCGACGGGCTTGTCACGCGCCCCGGCGATGGACGCATGCCTTCCCCGCGATCGGATCGACGCCTGCGCTCCTTGAGTGGAGCTTGAAGCCCACGTGGGAGCAATTTCCGGTTGGTCGTTTGCCGTCGATCCTCCGTTTGCGCCTTGGCGCGACCGTTTTTTCTTCTCTAGGGCGCACGCGAACGGCGGCGCGAGACGCTGCGCGCAAAGCCGCGATGGCCGAATGGGGGGTGACGGTGAGTTCGTTTCCCTTGGCGGCGAAGGCTCTTAGGGTGTCGAGGGCGATGCGGAGGGTTCGCGAGGAGAGTCGTCGTCGAGCCAATTGACGACGGCGAAAGCTCCGCCGACGGCCACGGCGATGATCCAGCCCTTGCTCGCCCAAAACGACCTGCCGACCGCGCCGCCGGCGGTGGATTCGGCATCCGCCGGGTGCGTTCGTCCGGGAACGACGCCTTCGCCGCCGATGCGCACTTCCGTTCTTTCGACCTGTCCGGGAGCGAGCGTCACCGGCTTGGACGCCACGGGATATTCGACCCCGTGAGGACCGAAGGCGACCAAGCGATACTCGCCCGGCACGATCTCGTCGATGATGAATGATCCATCGCGCGCCGTCGGGCTAGAGAGAAAGA
>JALUUK010000148.1 GCA_027021395.1 Acidobacteriota bacterium | reverse complement strand
GAGCGTGCGCTCAACGCGAGGAATATGGGGTCGAACCCGCATACCGGGCCGCCTCGCCAAGGTCTTCCTCGATGCGCAGGAGTTGGTTGTACTTCGCCGTGCGCTCTCCTCGGGCGGGCGCTCCGGTCTTGATCTGACCGACCCCGGTCGCCACGGCCAAATCGGCGATGAAAGTATCTTCGGTTTCACCGGAACGGTGAGAGATCACCGCCCCATAGCCGTGCGAAACCGCCATGTCGATGGCGTCGAGCGTCTCGCTGACCGAACCGATTTGGTTGAGCTTGATCAAGACCGCGTTGGCCACGCCACGTTTGATCCCATCGGCGATGGTCGCCGGATCCGTAACGAAGAGATCGTCGCCTACGATCTGAATCTTGTCGCCGAGCGCGGCCGTCTGCTCTTTCCATCCGTCCCAATCGTCTTCCGCGAGCCCGTCTTCGATCGAGACGATGGGATACTTCTCGCAGAGATCCCGATACAGATCGGTCATCTCCGCCGCGCTGAGCGTGCGGCCCTCTGCTGCGAGGCGATAGCCGTCGTCTTGACGAAACTCGGATGCAGCGGCATCGAGAGCGAGAACGACATCCGTTCCCGGGCGGTAGCCGGCCTTCTCCACGGCCTCGACGATGAGATCGAGCGCTTCGGCATTGGATCCGAGATTGGGGGCAAAGCCTCCTTCGTCACCGATGGCCGTAGCGAGTCCCCTTTCCTTGAGCACGCCCTTGAGCGTGTGGTAGATCTCCGCCGACGCGCGCATCGCTTCGGCGAAGGTGGAACTCCCGACCGGCAACATCATGAATTCTTGAATGTCGACGTTGTTGTCGGCGTGCGCGCCTCCGTTGAGGATGTTCAGCATCGGAGTCGGTAGCATGCATGGACCCGCACCCCCGAGATAGCGGTAGAGCGGCAAGCCGCAGAGCTTGGCTGCGACCCGTGCCACCGCCATGCTTACGCCGAGAATCGCGTTGGCGCCCATATTGCGCTTGCTCGGGGTTCCATCGGCATCGAGTAGAATCTGATCGATCACTCTCTGATCGCAAGGGTCCATCCCCTCGATGGCCGGCCCGAGCGACTCATTCACGTGCCGCACGGCCTTGCGGACGCCCTTTCCGCCATAACGACCGGCGTCTCCGTCGCGCACTTCGAGCGCTTCGCGGCTGCCCGTGCTCGCTCCGGAGGGCACTGCCGCCCGCCCGATGAGCCCGTCGCCGACGACGACTTCGACTTCCACCGTCGGATGACCTCGCGAATCCAGTATCTCTCGAGCAACGACTCCGGTGATCTCCGTCATGGCCTGCATTCCTCCCTGCAATCCGAGATTCGACCGCTGCACGGATAGTCTATCGCTTCTACGAGCACTGTCCCGCAAAATGCACTCCATGAGATCGAAAAAACCGGCGCTTCTTGCGCTCTCGCCGAAACCGGGAGATCTGCGATGCTCGAGGACAAGCTGAAGATCATCTTTTGCACCGTGCCGAACGAACCCACCGGACGAAGAATCGCCGAATCGCTCGTCCGGGAAAATCTCGCCGCCTGCGTCAACATCCTGCCGCAGGTGATCTCGATCTATCGTTGGCAGGGCGATATCCAGCACGACGGCGAGTCTCTTTTGCTCATCAAGGCTCGCGCGTCACGCTTCGCGGCCATCGAGGCTCGCCTGAACGAAATTCACCCCTATGAGGTTCCTGAGATCGTCGCCGTCGAAGCCGCGGACGTCGCTGACGCCTATATGCAATGGGTGCGCGAATCGAGCGGCGATCAGAATCCCCCGCCCACGCCCGACTGACACCCCCAGTGCTCGGGGAGACCCCCTCTCCCTCGACGGACTTGCGCCGAGACCGAAGAGAGAGAAGCTATATGAAGTGTGATCATCGACCTCCCCTCTCGGATGAAGGCTCGTCGCTTCGTGCGCCGTGCCGTTCTGATCTCGGCGCTCGCGACGGCTCTCGTCGGGGCGGCGATCGGCCAGGACGCAAGCCCTCCTCGCCACAGCCTCGAACGGCGTCCATGCGCGCCGAACACGCGCATCTCCCGAGTCACCATCGCGCGTGTGATCAACGTCTTCGATCCGCAGATCAAGGGCGAGGACAATCGCATCTTCCGCGTTTTCAATCGCCTTCACCGTCCGATGCTGACGCGGGAACGCACGCTGCGCGCGCTTCTCACCGTACGCGTCGGAGACCGCTGCATCGACGAGGACCTCGAAGAAGCCGAACGCGTACTGAGAGCCTACTCTTTCATCCAAGATGCTTGGGTGGAGGCCGTCGATGACGGGCAGGGCGGCGCGGAGGTTCTCGTTACGGTCCAAGATGCGTGGTCGACGAGAATCCGCGCCTCCGCTAGCAAGCAGGGCGGCGCGACGAAAACCACCATCCGCCTCGTGGAAGCAAATCTCCTAGGCAGCGGCACCAAACTCGCCGTGCAGCGCTCTCGTGATCAGGATCGCACTCGAAAGCTCTTTCAGTACTCGAACCCCGCGCTCTTCGGCTCACGCTGGCGCCTTTCGCTGCTGAACTCCGCCAATTCGGACGGGATGGACCGGCGCTTCGAGATCGAGCAACCTTTCTATCAGCTCGCCGCGCCCCGCTCCTATGCATTCGCTTTCGACGAGCAGCACAGAGAACTCAAGGTCTACCGCCACGGCCAAGAAATCGATCGATGGCGCCGGGACGCACAGACGATGCGCATTCGCTTCGGTTGGAATCCATACGGCTACGTGAACCAGAAGACCTTTCGCTGGTTCACCGGGCTGCAGCGCCAAAGCACGAAGTGGCAGCTCGTGGGCCCGAGCATCCCCAATGCCCCGGACTTGGCACCTATCGATCGTGACCTGCTCGTCATGCGCAACGTGCTTTCTTGGAACCGAATCGACTTCCGCCGTGTGCAGCACATCAATACTTTCCGTCGCGTCGAGGACCTCAGCCTCGGGCGAACCATTGAAACCGGCTTCACCGTTTCCGTTCCCGGCCTGAGCAAAGACCGTTTGACCGCCTGGGACATTGCCTATTTCCAAGGCTTTGCGCTCGGAAAACGCACCTTCTTACAGATCAGCGGCTCCCATCAGATCAAACGACTCAACGGAGATTGGCGGGAAGCCATCACCGCTTGGCAAATCCGCTTTTTCAGCCGCTGGTCGGAAAGACAGACTCTGGCCGCTCGCCTGCTCCTGGCGCGAGGATCGCAGTTGGAGGGACCTGACCGCTTCTTGCTCGGAGGGGATACCGGGCTGCGAGGCTACCGCTCGCGGGCATTCGCCGGCGACAACTTGGCTCTCCTGGTCGTCGAGCAGCGTTTCTTTGCGCATTGGGAGATCGCGCGCCTCTTTACGGTCGGCGCGGTCGCCTTTCTCGAGGCTGGAGCGGCTTGGGATGAGCGCGAGTCGCTCGGCTGGAGCGATATTCATCCGGACGCCGGACTCGGCCTTCGCATCTACTCTCAGCGCTCGTCCGGGAGAACGATCGTTCACCTCAACCTGGCCTACCCGTTCGGCCCGAACGTGGATCCGGGCGCCGCCGGCCCGGTGTTTTCGGTCT
>JALUUK010000147.1 GCA_027021395.1 Acidobacteriota bacterium | reverse complement strand
ATCGTTGTGGCCACCGATGGCCTGGACCATGATTTCAGGGCTCGTCGCCTCGACCTTTCTGACCTTGCTGGTCGTTCCGTCGTTGTATCTGTTGCTCTTTCAACCGCGCGAAGTTCTGCTTCCTCGTCGGGGCACCGCTGCATGGAGCGGCGTTGCGGCAGGCATGATCTCGTTGCTGATCATTTCTTTCGCTTTCGTTTCCAAGCCGGCAATGGCAGAGACGACGGCAGAAGAGACGATGACCGTGACCTTGCGCGAGGCCATCGCCAAGTCGCGCGAGCGACCGGAGTATCACGCGGTGCGTTTGCGTGCCGAAGCGGCTCGAGACATGGCGATCGCCGAGCGTCGCGCGGCCTATCTTCCAAGCCTCAGCGCGTCGGTAGGTGTCAGCGGGATCAGCCCTGCCAAGGTTCTGGAAACTCCGATCGGAGACTTCGTCTTTACGAATACGCGTCTCGAGAGCTTGGGTGTGTCGTTGCGCCAGCCGGTCTTCGATCCGGTGCGCATGCTCTATACCTCGAAGGCGGCACGGCGAGATGCCGAAGCCGAGCAGGCGTTCTCGCTGCGAGCGGATCAGCTCAATGCGCGCGAAGCGAGCGCAGCCTTTCTGGAGGTTTCGAAAATCGATGCCGCCATGGTTTCGACGCGCATCTTCATTGCGGCATTGAAGGAGCGTCTGCGCGAGACGGATGCGAAGGTCGAGGAAGGCAGCGCGCTCGGGGTGCAGACGATGAAAGTGCGTCTTGCGCTCGATTCGGCGAAGCAGGAATTGCACGCGCTCGAGCAGATGCGCGCAGTCGCGACGCGTCGCCTTGGAGCGAGCGTCGGGGTCGATGTGCCGGTGGAAGCACGGCCCATCTCCATCGCTTTCCTACCGCGATCACCCGATACCGAGCAACTCGTCGAGATCGCTCTCCGATCGCGTTTCGACTTGCGCGGCTTGGAACTCGAAGTCGAGGCGGCCTCGCTGCGTCGTTCCGCCGTCAAAGCGGAGCTCATCCCCAAGGTGGAAGCCGGTCTCTCGTGGTCGCGGACCACCGGTTCGGTGCTCGACGAGCAGGGCTGGTGGGAGTGGGGGGCGAGTCTGGTTTGGAGGCCGCTGGCTTCCGCCACGCGTTTTCGACGCGCTTCCGCGGCCGGACGTGAAGCGCAGGCGCGGCAAAAGGACTTCGAGGCTACGCGTCGTACGGTGAAGGTGGAAGTGGTATCCGCTTTGTCCGAGGTGGAAATCGCACGGAGTGCGTACCGTGTGGCCGAGCGCGGCGTGGAACTCGCCCGAGAGGCGCTTCGTGTCGAGCGGGCCCGCTACGAGGCCGGGCGCGTTACGGTCAACGATCTGCTCGAAGCGGAAGCCTCGCTGCGAGAGCAGAGCACGCGCCGGGACATCGCACGTCTCGACTTCATCGATGCCTGGATCCGTCTCAACCTCGCCGTCGGTCGACAAAGCGGCGACGAGATTCTCGACGGTCTTCCGCTCGCATCCTGAGATCTCCGAACGGGCTCCGGTGAGAGCCCGGATCGACCGTTCGGAGCAGGAGTGCGCGTCGCGTGGTTGCGGGCGGCGGGCAAGGCCCCGTATTCTGCTGCGATGAGAGCAAAGCGATGACGAAAAGCAGAAGTGATCAGTCGGAGCCTCGGCCGGCCCTAGCGCTCGTCGGCTCGTTGGCCGCATTTTTTCTCGGCGTGACGCTGCTGTTTGCTGCTTGGGGCAAAGGTCTCGATCCCGACGGTTTCGCCACGGCCATGGTGCGGGACCAGGGCGTTCCTCCAAGCTTGGCCGGCTTGGCTGCCGTGGCGATCATCACGGTGGAGTTCGTGCTCGGGGCCGCGATGTTGGCGATGATTCGCCGGACCTCGATGCTCTTGCCGACGACGCTTCTGATGGGAGCATTCGTTCTGCTCGCCGGCTGGCACTACGTTTATCCGATCGAGGACCCGTCGTCTTGCGGTTGCTTCGGCAATCTGGTCGAGCAGACTCCGGGGGTTCATCTCGCGTGGAACATCGGCTTCTTCGCACTTGCGTCTTTGGCTTGGATCGGACGTTCGTCGGCGCGCGTATCGTTTTGGCGTTGGTTGGTGCCGGGCTTCGGGCTCGTCTTCGGAGCAGGGCTGGCGGTATCGGCTCCCATGCTGCCTTTGGACAACTTAGCCACGCGTCTCGCTCCGGGAAGCGAATTGGCCGATCTCGGCCTGCTCGAAATCGCGCCTCAGCTCGACTCCGGAACCCACCTCGTCGTCCTGCTCGATCGTTCCGATGAGGCGATGTGGACGGAGGTCGCTCGCTTGAATGAGAACTACGCTCTGCTCGGTGGAAGCCTCATCGGTTTTGCAGAAGAGAACGAAGAACTCGCTCAGCAGTTCTTCTGGGATGCCGGTCCGGCCTTCGAGATTTACGGCGCGGCCTACGGCGCGCTCAAGCCTCTCTATCGAACGCTACCGAGGACCTTTCTAGCGAAGGACGGTCTCGTCGTGGATGTCTGGAACGGTATTCCGGACGATGACGTGCTTGGCGCTTTGGTCGAAGGAGAATCTTGATGAGGGAATGGCTCGTTTTCGCGATCGGGAGCGTCATGGCGTTCGGATCGATCTCGCCGGCTGTCTTCTCGGCGGAGGCCGAAGCGGCACCGACGCTTTCCCGGCTGCTGCTCAGCGGCCACTATCAAGTGCGAGTCGACGGAGAGATCGTGCCGGATGTCAAGGTCTATCGCGCGCGAGGAGTTCCGCGAATCGTGCTCGAGCACGATCTTCTCGGGGGCGCGGTGCTGATCACCGGAGGCGAGAAGACGGTGCGATCCCTTGCGAGCGACGCCGTCACCCCCGCCGACGACGTTCTGGAAGGGATTCTCGTCGATCATGCGAAAACCGTCGGCGAACCCACCACGGCCATCGTCGAATCGGGCATCGTCACTTTCAAGTGGAAGGGTCTTTCCGTCGAGGTCGAAGGGCGCGAGCCCCTCCTCGGAGAGATACGGGCCGATGATCTCTTGGCCGCCCTCCCCGAATATCGACGCGCCCGCGCGGAATATGCGCCGGGCAAGGGTGCGATCCGACTGCTCAATGGACAGGCTGCCGGCTTGGTCGAGATCGAGGTTTTTTTCGGGAGTTGGTGTCCGCATTGCGAGCAAGTCCTGCCCCGTCTTCTGCGGGTTTTCGATGAACTCGATGGGGAACACTATCGCTTGATTCTGCACGCCGTGCCCCGTCGTTTCGGAAGCTACGCTCCCGCCAAGGCGGCGGCGATCGAGGAGTTGCCGACGGCGATCATTCGCAAAGGAGGAAAGGTGATTGCCAGAATGACCGGGAGGAACTGGACGAAGCCTGAAACCGCGCTCGCCGCCCTCTTGCTCGAAGACCTCGAATCCGGGTCTCCCGGAAAGCCGTCGGCACCATGATCGAATCGAACGGCGGATACAGCGGCGGATACGACGGGAATGCCTGAAAGCGAGACCATTCGAGTTCTCGTTCCGAGTCGAGTCGAAAATCTCGATTTTCTGCAAAACGTTGCAGAGGAGGCCTCGGGTCTCGCCGGTTTTGA
>JALUUK010000146.1 GCA_027021395.1 Acidobacteriota bacterium | reverse complement strand
ATCGACGGATCATATGCGGGTCCCCGCAACTCGAGATCCACCCCCACTCTGCCCGATGCGACCAAGTCGGGATCGAAGGCCTCGATCACGCCGAGATCGGAATCCCCGACGACTCGCAGATCGATATCTCCGGCATCGTCCCCCCAGGCGTGGAAGCCGCCCCACACGGCCACTTCGCGTTCTTGGCGATCGAGCAGCACGATGGGTTCGTTCTCGGCGATCTCCACGCCTCCGGAGGCCGAAAGCCGCCATCTCACCGGCGATTTCAAAGAAGCGAGCACTTCCGCGCCGACCATGTCGAGTCGGGTCAATTCGCCGCTTCCCCTCCAAGAAGCGAAAGCCGCCAGCGGTCCGCCGAAACGGAACGAACCGCTCGACCACACCCCTAGCGACAGTGGAAGCGCTGCGCCGCGCCTCTTCTCGATGGGTGTCAAGACGTCGAATTCATCCCATCGGATCTCGACCTCTGCCTCCGCGCGGTCGATATCTCCGCGCACTTCCACGGAAACGGCGATCTCTTCCCCTCCCGCCTCGATGCGCGTGCCCCCGTCGGAAGCCGACACCAAGGCATCACCGTCGGCGATCTCCGTGCCGGCAAAGACGAGATCATTCCACCCCACGTGCCCTTCGACGTTCAAAGGTCGCCCGCGGCCGAACGCGGTCAGCAAAGCGTCGGCTTCGATCTTCCCCTGCAAGCCGAACGAGCGACCGGTCTCCAAGGCCAAGACCGGAGCGAGCCGTGAAAGATCCGCATCGAGCGTCAAGTGCAGCGACGCCGAAGGCTCACTCCAGATGGAATCGAGGCCGACGATCCGGCCCCTGCTGCGCACTTCCGCACCGGCTAGGGTCGCCGACAAGAAGGGAATCTCGAGCACGCCGTCCTGTCGGCGAGCGACGGCGTTGATCGTAAGCGGCCCGCCCGGATCGACGCGCGCAGCGAGGCGCAGCGTCGCATTCACTGAACTCAGGTCGTCGCCGAGACCGTAAATCAGAGATCCATCGAGACGTCCATCCACGTCGGCCAAACGACGCCATCGTGCTCGGCCGTCTAGGAACGGAGCGAACCACGACACCGGCATCTTCCGTGCGTGGAGCGATACGAGAGGAGCGATCCCGTCGTCTTGCGCCGCGAGGATGATGCCGCCTCCCCCTTCATCTGAAAGCCGCGCGTCCACCGCGACCCATCCCCGGTCGTCGGCTGTGATCCGTCCTTCGAGTCGATGGGCCGTGACGGCATCGGCGGGAGCGCCTCCGCTCTTCGATCTCGACCAAGTCGGCTTCTCCAGGGAAAACGTGGCGACGAGGTGATCGGCGCGGCCTCCCTGTCCCGCAAATTCGATCCGCCCGTCGGCTCTGCCTCCCGGGCGCGGGATGATGCGGGGGTCGACGGTAAGACCCCGCTCGATGCCGAGCGAGACGGCGCGTTCTACGAAACGCCGGGCGTCGCCTCGGCGTGGAGCCGACCATTCCAGCGCACCGCTCCATAGGCCGTCGACGAGCCCTTGCTCCCATGCGAGAAAACCCTTCCATGCCGCTCCCGACCAGCGGCCTTCTCCGTCGATCCGCCCCGCACCCTCCGATCCCTGAGCTTCGACTCGCAGGGGCGAGGGATCCGGATCCGATGCATCCATGACGAGGTCGGCGAGGGCCTCCCAGGTCCACTCGCCCCCGACGCCCGGATGCACTGCGCTCACCCGCCAAGCCAGATGTCCTCGGATCAACGATTCCGGAAGAGCGGCTCGCTGGAGAAGATCGGCGGCAGCGCTCTCGCCCGCAGCGTGAACGCGCCAACTCCCCCCACTCCGAATCGCACCGAAGTCGCTGATCTCGCCGATGCCGGAACATCGCCCTTCCCCCTCCGACAAGAGCGCGACGCCCGCCTCGGCTGAGAAGTGCGCTTGGGTGTTCAGGCAGTGCAATCCGGCGATCGCGATCGCTTGCTTGCCGCGAAGCGTCCCGGCCACGTTCCACGTTCCGGCGAGCGAGGCATCGAAGCGCCCCTCGAGCAGGATCGTTCCTTCGGCTCGGTCGAAATCGTCGGCGACGACGGCTGCGAGATCCCACGCCGCATCGAATTCACCTTCGACTCGGATGTCGTCGGGAAGAAAGACGACTTTGGCGCGCGCATCGACTTCGCCCGCCTCGCCCCGCACCATGATGCGTTCGGCTGAAAGCACGGCACCATCCCATTTCAGCAGCGCCCGCGCGTCGTCCCAGGCGAATGGCGGTCTCTCTGCCCACTGCACGGCCCCCGCGCCCGTCGAGACGGGGCCGACGAGTCCGCCCTCCGCCGTGACGACACCGAGATCGATATCCTGAAAATCGGCTTCGATGGGAATGCGGTGGTCGGAATAAACCAGCGTGCCTCGTTCGAGCACCAGAGTCTGCAATTCTTCCCAAGGTGCGAGGTCGATCGTCGCCGTACGCGTCTCGGCTCGTTCCGTCGCAGCAAGCGCCACCTCGAAATCGAAAACTTCGATACGAGCCGGCTTGATTCCGCCACGGAACAGCGCCGCCCAAGAGAGTTCGACGCGCGCGCTGCGAAGATCCATCGCCTCGATGAAATGGCGCCCTTCGCTCACCCTCAAGCCTCGAACTTCGACGCCCGGTGCAAAAGGCCGAATGACGACGGAATCGATTTCGACGATGCCGCCGGTCACGCGATGCAAAGCCGTCAAAATCTTCGAATGCAGAACGTGTCGGGCTGGGGGGCCGAGCAGAACGAAGCCCGCGCCGAGAAAGGCGAGAACCGCAATGGCGAGGATGAAACGGCGACGCGCCGACCGAGCACGGGGTCGTGGGCTCACCGTCACTCAGCTCGGACTATTCGTCCCCGTCCGCATGCGAGGGTCCGCCGAGCATCATCGAATTTCCCCTTTCGGCGATCTCTTGGCACTTGACACAGGTGGCCGCCCAGGGAACGGCCTTCAAGCGGACCTCGCTGACATTCTCTCCACAGGTGATGCATTCACCGTAGGTTCCATCGTCGATGCGCTCGAGCGCATCTTCTACGAGTTGAAGCTGCTTGCGCTCGAGATCGGAAAGCGAAAGGAGAAATTCCCGGGCGTACTGCGTCACCGCATCGTCGACGTAGTCCTCCCCTCCTTGCGTCACCGTTTCGCGACCTTCTCCCGCAGCGCGCTCCGTCCTCTCTTCGAGGGCTGCGCGACGCTCCTCCAGCACCTTACGGAATCTGTCGAGATCTCTCTTTCGCATGCATCGATTCCCGTCGGGACCAAGGCTGGCACGTCCCGTGCTTGCGGGAACCTAGCACCCGCTTCAAGAAGCGTCAAGATCCCCGCAAACGCAAGAATCCCCCTCTGGCCAACAAACTACGATCCAAGGACTTACGCCTTTCCGCCGCAATCGACGAGAGCTGCCCAAAAAGCTCCAATCGCCCCGAGCCCTTGCCTCTTCGCCCCCCCCCCGCGCGCGCTTGCCTTCGCCCATCGCCTCTCCGGCCTCGCGCCGGAAGATCCTTGCTCGATGCGAGCGTCGCACTCTCGAACGAAGCCTCCCCGGCCGCGCCGAAAGACCCGCGTCCTAGGACTTGATGGCCGAGCGCCCCGCTTTCCCGCTCCCGAGACTCGAGCTAGAGCTTGTCGGCCGCCATGGCGGCGAGCGGAGAGCGCTCGCCGCGAGAGAGCACGGCCGTGGCGGCGAGGACTTCATCGGCCGTCCTCTCCGATGCGTAGCTCAGGCCGTTGGAGGCGGCATCGACATAGGGATTGTCGATCTGGTCGGGATCACCGGTGAGCACGACTTTGCTCCCCTCTCCGGCTCGCGTGATGATCGTCTTGACCTCGTGCGGAGTCAGATTCTGCGCCTCGTCGACGATCATGTACTGTCCGGCGAGCGAACGGCCGCGAATGTAGGTCAAGGCTTCGATCTCGATCAGGCCTTGCTCGATCAACTGCTCGATGGGATCGAAGCTGTCGCGCCGACGCCCTACGGGCTCTCCGGCGATTCCGAGTTGTTCGAGATTGTCGAAGATCGGCTGCATCCAGGGACGAAGCTTTTCGTCGATCTCGCCCGGAAGATATCCGAGATCCCGGCCCATGGGGTAGATCGGACGCGCCACCAGAAGCCGGTTGTATCGTTCCTGATCGACGGTGAGCGACATTCCAGCGGCGAGCGCGAGCAAGGTCTTGCCGGTTCCAGCCTTTCCCAGAAGACAAACGAGCGGGATCTCGTCGTCGAGCAAGAGATCGAGCGCAAAACGCTGCTCGAGGTTGCGCGCACGGATGCCGGAGACCTCCTTCGGCAAGCGGATGGGTCGCAATTCCGCTCGCTCTCGAGCCCGCCGCGCTAGGGCGGTGTGCGACTCGTCGTCGACATCGCGCAAGAGGAAGTGGTGGTTCGGTCCCGGATCACTGACTTCGATCTCGTCGATGGACAGGGTCCCTTCTCCGTAGAGACGATCGATCGCACCCTTGGAGACGGGGACTTCCTTCCAGCCGATGGCATCGCCGTCGAAGGTGGTGCTCGTCTCGACGTAGTCCTCAGCCCGGATGCCGAGCGCATCCGCTTTGATGCGCAAATTGGTGTCCTTGGTGATCAGCACGACTCGGCCGTCGCCGTCCGCCAAGTGCCGCGCCAACGCCAGGATTCTCATGTCTGCGCTGTAGGCGCTTTCCAGAAAAGGAAAATCGTCGGGCGCGGGCACACCGAGATGAATCTGGAGCGTGCCTCCCGAAGGCAGCGTGACGCCCTCGGTGATCGAAGCCTCAGAGCGCAGCTTGTCCAAAATACGCGAGACCTGCCGCGCGTTGCGCCCGACTTCGGTCAGTTCCTTCTTGAAACGATCGACTTCTTCGATCACGACGATGGACAAGACGACTCGGTGCTCCGCAAAAGAGAAAATGCTTTCCGGATCGTGAAGCAGAACGTTCGTATCGAGCACGAAGGTTTTCATTGCGAGTTCGCCTCTTCGATCAACGCCGCCTGCGCAGCCGCGACTCTGGCCACCGGCACACGCCGCGGCGAACAAGAAACGTAATCTAGGCCGATCTCGTGCGCGAAACGGATCGACGATGGATCGCCTCCATGTTCGCCGCAGATGCCGACTTTGAGTCCCTCCTTGACCGAGCGCCCGCGCTCGATTCCGAAGCGCAACAACTGGCCGACTCCTTCGATGTCGAGACTTTGGAAAGGATCCACCGGAAACACACCGCTTTCGAGATAGAGCGGAAGGAAATGCCCGGCATCATCTCGCGAGATCCCGAAGGTGGTCTGCGTCAGATCGTTGGTCCCGAAAGAAAAGAAATCGGCTTCCTTGGCGATCTGGTCGGCGACCAACGCAGCGCGCGGCAGCTCGATCATCGTCCCGACGAGATAGTCGATTCGGCGGCCGGCTTCTGCGAAGACCTTCTCTGCCACCTCATCGACCACACGGCGCTGCCTTGCCAATTCCTGACGGTGCCCGACGAGCGGGATCATGATCTCGGGTAGGACTTCGACACCTTCGGCAGCGACGGCGCAAGCGGCTTCCAGGATCGCGCGAGCCTGCATTTCGGTGATCTCCGGATAGGCCATCCCCAGCCGGCAGCCACGGTGCCCGAGCATCGGATTCGTCTCGGCCAAGAGATCGATCTTGGCTTCGAGTTCGGCGACGCCGACACCCATTTCTTCGGCCGCCGACGAGACCTCTTTCGCTCCGTGCGGCAAGAACTCGTGCAGCGGCGGATCGAGGGTTCGAATGGTGACCGGATGTCCGTTCATTGCGCGAAAGATTCCGATGAAATCTTCGCGCTGCATCGGCAGGATCTCATCGAGCGCCGCACGGCGCCCCTCTTGGTCGGAAGCGAGGATCATCTTGCGCACGGCGGTGATGCGCCGTCCACCGAAGAACATGTGCTCCGTCCGACAAAGACCGATGCCGTGTGCGCCGAGTGCCACGGCCTCGTTGGAATGCTCAGGCGAATCGGCATTCGCACGAACGCCCAAACGTCGAAAACGATCCGACCATCGCAAGATACGCTCGTAGCGTGCGGCGATCGGACTCTGCTCGAGGCTCTTCGTACGCTCGATCAGGACCTCCACCACCTCGGAGGGTGCCGGGCTCATCAGGCCCAAGTAGACCGTACCGGTCGTACCGTCGAGGCTGATCGCATCCCCTTCCCGAACGACGCGGTCACCGACCCGCATCTGCGCCTTCTCGTAATCGATCACCAAGTCCGAACAGCCGACGATGCAGGGCTTACCGCGCTGTCGTGCGACGAGGGCGGCATGAGAGGTCATCCCTCCACGCGCGGTGAGAATGCCTTGCGAGGCTTCCATTCCGCCGACGTCTTCCGGAGAGGTCTCGACTCGCACCAGCACGACCTTCTTGCCCTGATGTGCGAGCGCCTTGGCTTCATCCGCATGAAAAACCACGGTTCCCGAAGCCGCTCCCGGACCGGCCGGCAAGCCGCGCACCAGCACGCGGCCCGCTTTCTTGGCCTCGTCGAGTTGCTCCGCCGAAAAGATCGGTGCGAGCAGATGTTCCATCGACTCGGCCTCGATGCGCGCTACCGCCGTTTTTTCGTCGATGAGCCCTTCTTCGACTTGGTCGGTCGCAATGCGGATCGCCGCAAGGCCGGTGCGCTTGCCCGCTCGCGTCTGCAGCATGTAGAGCTTGCCGCGCTCGATGGTGAATTCCAGATCCTGCATGTCGCGGTAGTGTGATTCGAGCGTTTCGGCTAGGCGCGCGAATTCGGCGTAGAGATCCGGCATCAGCGCTTCGAGAGAAGGCATTTCGTCGTCCTCTCCCGCCTCTCCCGAAGAAGAAATCGGCTGGGGCGTACGCGTTCCGGCGACGACGTCTTCGCCTTGCGCATTGATCAGATACTCGCCGAAGAGCTTCTTTTCTCCGGTTGCCGGATTGCGGGTAAAGGCCACACCCGTCGCGCAATCATCGCCGAGATTTCCAAAGACCATCGCCTGCACGTTGACGGCGGTGCCCCACTCGAAAGGAATGCGATACATCCGGCGGTATTCATGTGCTCGAGGGTTGTCCCACGAGCGAAACACCGCCGCGATCGCACCCCAAAGCTGAACCTCCGGATCTTGAGGAAAATCATCTCCGCTGCGTTCGCGTACCAAGTCCTTGAATGCGACCACGACGCCTTCGAGATCTGCGGCGCTCAAATCGGTATCGAGTTTTACGCCGCGTTCCTTCTTGAATCGGTCCATGATCACTTCGAAGGGATCATGTTCCTTCTTCGAGCGAGCACGCACCTCGAGCACGACGTCACCATACATCGCCAAGAAGCGACGATAGGAATCGAAAGCAAAGCGGCGACTGCCCGAGACCTTCGCCAAACCCTCCACCGTCTCGTCGTTCAGCCCTAGGTTCAAAACCGTGTCCATCATGCCGGGCATCGACGCTCGCGCTCCGGAGCGCACCGAAAACAGCAAAGGGTCGTCCGCATTGCCGAATTGCTTGCCGAGCAGATCCTCGACCTGCCGAATGTGCTGCTCGACTTCCGCCTTCAATGGCGCAGGGTATCGGCCCCCGGATTCTCCAAAATAAGTGCAAACATCCGTCGTCACCGTGAACCCCGGAGGTACGGGCATACCGATTCGGGCCATTTCGGCGAGATTCGCACCCTTGCCGCCGAGCACTTCGCGCATTGCCGCCGAACCGTCTGCCCGCCCGCCGCCGAATCCGTATACGAGTTTGTCCGCCATCTAGAGAATCTCCATTTCGAGGAAAGAACCCAACACCACCCTTCGTCAAGCCGTTCCATGGAGAACGATTTCTGAAATATCGGCGATGTCGTGAACGAGGTGGGAAAACCGGGCCAGCAAGCCGAGACGCTGGGCACGCAGCCCGCGATCCTCGACCATGACCATCGAATCATCAAAGAAGCGATCGATCACCGGTCGAAAATCGGAGATCGTCTGCAAGGCTTTTTCGAAGGAACGCTCGTCGAGCGCCTTTTGGACCACGGGGCCGCCCGCTTCGAGAGCCTCGAGCAGTGCCGTTTCGGCATCGAGCGTCAACCTGTCCGTCGCCGCATGACGATCGACCGTCTCCCCCTTCTCGATCGCTTGAGCAAGAATGTTGCGTACGCGCTTGCTCGCTGCCGTCAACGCGGCGAAATCGTTGCTGGAACGAAAAGATCGAAGCGCGCGCAACCTAGCGAACAAGTCGCTCGGAACGAAGCATCGTTCGAGCAGGGGCTTGACCGAACGGATCTCATCGTAACGGTTATTTTCTTGGTGCAACGCGATATAGGCCAAGCGCTCGAAGAGAAATTCGCTGAGATCGTCTTGCACGGTCGAAGCCCCGAGATCGGGTCCACCGTCCGCTCCGTCGAAGCCGCCCGCGGCAAGGTCCATCGCGCGATGAAGATCGAGATCGGCGAACGAAGCCGCTAGCCGTACCGCTCCGAAACCTGCGCGACGCAGCGCGAAAGGATCCTTGCTCCCTTTGGGAACCATGCCGACCGCAAGACAACCGGTCAACGTATCGATGCGATCGGCAAGAGCAAGCAAGCGCCCCTCTTCGCTCTCGGGCAATGGCCCATCGGCGCCTCCGGGAAGATAAAAGGCGGCGAGCGCCTCGCAGATCGACGGATTCTCTCCATCGGCGCGAGCGAGCAGAGCCCCGGCGGTGCCTTGAAGCTCGGGAAACTCCCCAACCAATCCGGTGACGAGGTCCGCGCGGGAAAGTTCCGCTGCGCGCTCGAGCAAGGCGATGCGGGAGGAGTCCCACTGCATTTCGTCGGCCAATGCGGCGACCAAGCGTACGAGCCGGCGTGTCTTGGCTCCGAAGCTGCCCAAGTCGCGTTGAAAGGTCACTCCATCGAGTTCTTTTACGCGATCGGCGAGACTTCGCTTCCTGTCCTCGCGCCAAAAGAAGCGCGCGTCCTCCAGCCGCCCGGAGATCACCCAGCGATTCCCGCGGCAGATATCGCCGCGCGGATCCGAGCGCACGTTGACCGCCACGGCGAACCCGGGCAGCAACCTCCCCTCGGCGTCCATCACGGCGAATGCTTTCTGATGATGGCGAAGGCAGACTTCCAAGACTTCGCGCGGGAGTTCCTCGACGAAGTCCTTTTCATAAGATCCGACCAAGGCGCCCGGGTACTCGACGATGTCGGCGACTTCTTCAAGCAAGGCGGCATCGCTGACGAGCTTTCCGCCGAGTTCTCGCTCCGCCTCGCCTTCGAGATTCTCGAGCAAGCGGCGGCGCCTCTCGCGCGGGTCCACGACGACGCCGGCCTTCTCCAGGGTCTCGACCCAGGATTCGGCATCTGCCACCGGATGCTCTCCGGGAGCGATGGTGCGATGCCCGACCGTTCGACGCCCCGCTTTCACTCCGTAGAGCGAGAGCGGCAAGATCTCGTCGTCCGCGAGCGCCACCAACCAGTGGACCGGACGAACGAAGCGGTGCCGTCCATCTCCCCATCGCATGGTCTTTGGAAAGGTCATGGCCGCAACGGCCCCCTCGAAGGTCTCGCGCAAGATCTCAGCCAACGGCCAGGCCGGACGAACGACCTCGACCGCCGCGTATTCCGCTTCGTTGCGTTGCACACGCACCAAGTCTTCCGGACGAACACCGTTCTTCTTTGCAAAACCTTCCGCCGCGCGCGTCGGTGTCCCGTCGGGGCTCCAGGCAGCGCGAGCCGGTGGTCCCGTGATGGTCTCCCGGCGCGCGGGGACCTCGGCCTCGACGTCTTCGATACGCACGGCGAAGCGTCGCGGCGTCCAGTACAAACTCAGCGTTCCGGCGGACAAGGAAGCACTTTCCAAGATCGAAACCAGCACGTGCCCGAGGCCGTCTGCGGCGCCGGGCAGCATTCTTGCCGGAATCTCCTCGCAACCGATTTCGATCAGGAGCGTCACCCTCGATCTCATGCAGCCCCCTCCGCACGATCGTCCGCGCATGCAACCCACGCCCTAGCGCAGCCGACGGCTAGACGACGAATACGTTGAATCATGCCTTGCCGCTCCGTCACCGAAAGCGCACCGCGAGCATCGAGCACGTTGAAGAGATGCGAGGCTTCGAGCACGCGTTCATAAGCCGGGATCAGCAGCGGATCACCCTTCTTCTCGCTTCCATCATCACCTAGCATGAACCGCCCGAGCAGCCTCTTGGCTTCCGTCTCCGCATGCTCGAAATGCCGGCGGTGAGCATCGATATCCGCCTCTTCGAAGGCATAGATGGATTGCTCGCGCTCTGCACGACGACGCAGGGCGGCATAGCGAACCACACCCCCTTCGGCCCATTCCGCCCGCGCCCAGGGAATGTCGAAAATGTTTCTGATATCGTGGAGATACATGCAGATGCGTTCGAGACCGTAAGTCAGCTCGACAGGTATGGGCAGGACTTCGAGCCCGCCGACGACCTGAAAATACGTGAACTGTGAGATCTCCATACCATCCATCGTGACCTGCCAGCCCACCCCGGCGGCACCTAGCGTCGGAGCTTCCCAGTTGTCCTCTTCGAAGCGGATATCGTGTTCGCTCGGCTCGATGCCCAAAGCAACCAATGATTCCAAGTAGAGATCTTGAATATCGGGAGGCGAAGGCTTGATGATGACTTGGTATTGATAGTGCTTGTAGACCCGCATCGGATTGTCCGCATAGCGGGCATCGGCCGGTCGTCTCGAAGGTTGGCAGTAGGCGACGCGCCAAGGCTGCGGGCCGAGCGCGCGAAAAAACGTCTCGGGATGCATCGTTCCTGCGCCGACTTCTAGATCGTAGGGCTGGTGCAAGACGCATCCCTTCTCCGCCCAGAACCTCGACAATCCCAGGTTCATTTCCTGTAGTGTCAGTGCCTCGCTCACGGTGTCCTTTCTTCCCGGTCCTCACCCGTACCGGTGTGCGGAGCCGCCCGCCCTTGGGAGGTGGGGCTTCGAGCCGTCATGAAGGGTATTGCTTTCGGCGCCATCGAGCCAGCGCCGGCCAACAACGCAACGGCCGGTCCATGGCATCGACGATCACGGCCAGAAGAACCGTGCTCAATTCGTGGTTCTCGGCGGGTTCCGGCCGCTCGAGCGCTTCGGGCTCTCGGCGTCGCGTCGCACGAAGCCATTCCGCACTCTGCGATCGAAGTCGGAGCCGGCTTCCGACCCCATGTTCCACGCAGAGCGCACCACCGGCCAACGTGACCTCGGCGGCGGCGCCATGCAGCGAAACACCGCAGGTGACGCAACGCTCGATCTCCGGCAACCAGCCCGAAAGACGCAAGGTCCACGCTTCCGCGTAACGCGCAATCAGGTCGACGTCCTTGCCCTCTTGCAAGAGCAGGAGAGATTTTCCAAGCAAGCGGTAGAGACGCGGATCCTCCATTCCCTCCTTGGCGAATGCACCGACGATCTCGAGCAGGTGACACGCGACATAGAAGCGATCGAGAGGGTCGGGCTTCGGCGGCGGAACGAGCAACTCGGCTTCTTCGAGAATGGGCAGGGCGCCGTCCTTCTTCAAGGTCCAACGCGCAGCAACCTTCGCCGCCGGCTGCAGCGCCCCCGAAAAGCGGCGCTTCGAACGAGCCGCTCCCGGAGCCCAGAGATGAACTCTTTCTCCGTGTTCCGTCAGCAGCCAAATCCGCTTGTGGGTCTCGCCCGCGCTCTGCGCATCGAGTACGATCGCTTCTTCCTCGTAGCGCAGCATGACAACTCCCCGTCACCACTCGAGATCGTAGTCGGGCATGACTACAACACGATCAGCGAATACGCCAACGCGAAGATGATCAGCGAACCGAAGAAATCGGTGACGGTCGTCACGAACGGCGTCGTGGCCACCGTCGGATCGATCTTCATCCGATGTAGCAGCAGTGGAAACATCGCCCCCATCGATGTCGACATGATCATCGAGAGGCACAAGGCGAGTCCCATGACGACGGCCCGCCGAAGACGGGCTTCTAGGTCCAGATCGCCCTGCATCAGCGTCAGATACCCGAAGCTCCAACAGAAGAGTAGAAGGCCGTAGCTGATCCCCAAGAGCAGTGAAACCCCCATCTCTCGGCCGAAGCTGCGCAGCAGAATCCCTTCGCGCAAGCGACCGGTCGCGAGCCCGCGAATGATGACGATGGCGCTCTGGTTGCCGGCGGAACCTCCGACACCCAAGGTCAATGGCACGTAAATCACGAGAACCGCAAGGCCCGAAGTCAAGAAATCTTCGAATGCTCCGATGACGATCGACGCGAGAACGCCACCGACGAAGGCCGCGAGCAACCACGGCGAACGAATCCTCGCAGACTTGAATATCGTCGGCTCGATGCGTTCTTCTTCCGAGGTACCGGCCATGCGAAAGATGTCTTCCGTGGCTTCCTCTCGCAGGACGTCGATCACGTCGTCGATGGTCACGATGCCGACGAGTCGGCCCTGCTCGTCCACGACCGGAATGGCCAGAAGGTCGTACTTCGAAACGATCTGAGCCACCTCCTCTTGGTCGGTGTCGGTCCGGACCGAGATCAGATCGGTATTCATGATCTGCTTGAGCGGAGTGTCGACAGGATTGAGCAGGAGTTCTCGAAGGGAAACGACGCCGACAAAATGGCCTCGGTCATCGACGACGTAGAGATAAAAAGCGATCTCGACGTCTCCGGTCGACCGCAAGGCATCGGTCGCTTCACCGACCAGCGTATTTTCGTGCAACGAAAAGAGGTCGGGCGTCATGATCCGCCCGGCGGTTTCCTCTTCGTAGATCAGGAGCTTCTCGACGGACGCTTTTTCTTCCGGCTGCAAGGCTTCCAGAATCCGCGCGGCTTCCTCCTCATCGAGCTCGGACAGCAGCGCGGCGGCATCATCTTCCGACGCCGCGCCGATCAAACGCGCCGAGATCGGGGTATCGAGGCGGCGGACCATGGCAACGCTTTGATCGATGGGGAGTTCGACCAGGAACCCGCCGCCCGTCGCGGGGGCGCGCTTCGCCAGCAGAGTGAAGACCAATTCGCGTTCGCGCTCGGAGAACGCGTCATAGACCAGGGGAAAATCCTGCGGCCGGATCTTGGCCAGCAGGTTTTGCAAGTGGCCATATGCGGACCGCCTGAGAAAACGGCGGGCCGATTCCGCGACTAGGGCCTGTCGACGATCCGCTTTCATCCGCAATGCTCCACGCTACAGACATCGGATAGGATTGTTCTCCCATGACGAGCCGACGAGCGCGCATTCTATCCCGGATCGTAGTGGGAAACACCCGCGGAATTTGGGCTTCGCCGAAGCGCGCGCGCCGCGGGGCCCCAAACGCAGATCAGTGGGGGTAGAGGCCGAGATCGCGGAGGACTGCGACGCGATCGCGCCAGCCGGAGTGCACCTTGACCCACAGTTCCACGTAGACTTTGCATTCGTATCGCTTTTCCAGTTCCTTCCGAGCCTGCGTGCCGATGCTCTTGAGCAAGGCCCCCTTGTGCCCGATGACGATGCCCTTGTGCGAATCCCTTTCGACCATGACCACCGCAGAGATTCCAAGGAGGCCGTCTTTTTCTCGGCGCTCCATCTGCTCGACCAGGACCGCGACGGAATGAGGCACCTCTTGGCGCAAGTTGTCGAGCAGCTTCTCCCGGATGATCTCGGCCACGATCTGTCGCTCGCTCTGGTCGGTGAGATAGTCTTCCGGATAGAGAGCGGGCCCCTTGGGGAGATAGGACAAAACCGTCTCGAGGAGGCGGTCGCAATTGTCGCCCTCCTGTGCGGAGATCGGGACGGCTTCGCGGCACCCCCATCGTTCGACGGCTTCCTCGATCATCGGCAATGCGCGGCTCTTCTTGACCTGATCGATCTTGTTCAAGACCAGGATGACCGGGGTTCCGCATTCCTTCGGCTCGAGCTGCTCCAATACGAAGCGATCGCCCGGGCCGATTCCGGTCGATGCGTCCACGACCGCGAGCACGAGATCCGCCTCTTGCGAAACCTGCCGCGCTTTTTCCATCATCACGTGGCCGAGACGGTCGTTGGCCCGGTGGTATCCGGGACTATCGACGAAGGCGATCTGACCGTCGTCTCGCGAGAGCACCCCGAGTATCCGGTCTCGCGTCGTCTGCGAAACCGCGGAAACGATGGCCACCTTCTCCCCGATCATCCGATTCAGCAGCGTGCTCTTGCCAACGTTCGCGCGACCGACGATGGCCACCCTGCCGGAGCGAAAGGTTCGTTCTTTCCCTGTCTCGTCTTGCTGCATCCGTCGTCCCTGCATCCTACCCCCCGGATGAGTCGAGCAACCGCCGGCGAAGCTCTGCTTCGAGTGTTTCCATCTCCCCGTCGTCGCTTTCGTGATCGTGGCCCAAGAGATGGAGAAGACCGTGCAAGGTCATGATCTCGAACTCGCGCTCGACGGCATGCCCATGATCCGACGCTTGGGCGGCGATCACTTCGAGGCAAATCGCAATGTCGCCGATATGGCGCCGACCCGCCGGATCGACGATATCCGCGGGAAACGAGAGCACATCGGTCGGTCCCCGTCGTGCGAGGTGTCGTCGATTGAGTTCGGCCATCTTTTCCCGATCGACGAATTCGACGACGACGTCTCCTGCGCCCACCTTCAGTTCAACCGCCGCGCGACGAAGAACCTCCCGTATGCGGCGCTTCACTTCCGCGCTGACCTGCCCGTGATGGTCTTGAATGATGGTCCGCATCACTCGCCGGATTCTTCGGGCTCAGCACTTGCGTCCTCTTCGTGCGTGTCGTAGGCCCGCACGATACGCTGAACCAGCGGATGGCGAACGACATCCCGCTCGTCGAAGTGAATGAAAGCCGTTCCCTTGACTCCTTGCACGACTTCGCGGGCGTGAATCAACCCGGAGCGCCGGTTGCCGGGTAGATCGATCTGCGTGATATCTCCATTGACGATCGCCTGCGATCCCTCGCCGATGCGGGTCAAGAACATCTTCATCTGTTCCGGTGTCGTATTCTGCGCCTCGTCGAGTATGACGAAACTATCGTTGAGCGTGCGGCCGCGCATGAAGGCCAAAGGGGCGACTTCCACGAATCCCTGCTCCATCATCTTGCCGACCTTGTCTCCACCACTGATCGTAAACAGGGCATCGTAGAGGGGGCGGAGGTAGGGATCGACTTTTTGGACCAAATCGCCGGGAAGAAAACCCAGCCGCTCGCCGGCCTCCACGGCCGGCCGGGTCAAGACCAAGCGACGAACCTCTCTCTTTTCGAGAGCCTCGAGCGCCATCGCCACCGCGAGGAACGTCTTTCCGGTTCCGGCCGGCCCGATTGAGAAAACGAGTTCGTTTTCTCGCACGGCATCGATGTACTCCCGTTGCCGGGCCGAACGAGGAAGAATCTCGCGCCGCCCGCTTCCCCCGCGAATACCGCCGTGGAGAAAGTGGCGCAGCAGGGGCGCTGGAGGATCTTCGGCCGCCAATCGACAGGCCAAGGCCACGTCGGGCGGACGCAGTTGGTAACCCCGCCGAATCACTTCCGTCAGTTCTTCGAAAAAGCGCGAGCAAGCCGCGGCGGGAGCCGCTGCGCCTCGCACCGAGATGCGCCCCTCGCGACCGCTCAGCTTGACTCCGAAGGTGCTTTCGATCAGCTTGAGGTTGGCATCGAGATGGCCCAAGATGGCCCGAAAGGCTCTCTC
>JALUUK010000145.1 GCA_027021395.1 Acidobacteriota bacterium | reverse complement strand
CGTCGTTTTTTCGCACGCGAATCCTGTGGTCATTTGACGGCACGGCCCAATGGGAATGCTTCGTTTCTAGGGTGTTTCCCAAGGCGCTATGTCCTAGGAGGCGCAGATTCGCAGGCATGGGGCAATCCAGGAGATCCTTGGTTCTTGGCCGGAATGCATCAGCTTCCTTCCCGGTCGTGCTAACCTTCCGTACGGTGCAATCCTTCGTGCGCGCTATTTTGTAAACCGGAAGCATGACGTGTTCTGAGCCATCGTTGGTGATGCGCTCCTCGGAGGGTTGGCGGAGCCTGAGCAGCAGTGAGGGGCACGATGAGCGCTTTCTCGGAGAATGTCGCTCGAGAGTATTGCGGACAAAGCGGGTAAGATGCCCAGAGTAAGAAGAGGAAAAGATCGATATGAATCCGTATACGATAGCCATGCGTTTCACGCTCTTGATGTCATCCATATTGCTCTTGTCGTGCACGAACACCCCCGAGAAGAAAGTCTTCGCGCCGCCGGAGGGGTTTCGGAGCTATTCCATTGAAGAGTTCTTGGAGACGACCGACTATCGAGGGGCATCGTTTTCACGCGATGGGAGTCGCATTCTCGTCAGCAGCAATGCAACGGGAATCTACAATGTCTATGCGATTCCGGTCGATGGAGGAGATCCTCAGGCTTTGACGGAGTCGACGGGCGATTCGCGCTTCGCGATCTCATACTTTCGCCACGATGATCGTATTCTCTACGCGGCCGATCAGGGTGGGAATGAGCTGACCCATATCTACGTGCGGGAAGAGGATGGTTCGACCCGAGATCTAAGCCCGGGAGAAAATCTCAAGGCCGGCTTCGTCGGATGGGCGAAGGACGGCCGGTCGTTCTTCATGACGACCAACGAACGGGATCCGCGCGCCTTCGATCTCTATCGGATCGATGTTGCCGACTACCGACGGGAGATGGTCTTTCAGAACGACGACCACCTTTCCATCTCGGCTGTATCGCCGGATCTTCGCTACATCGCATTGTCGAAGGTCCACAATAGGAACGACTCCGACATGTTGATCCACGACCTGTCGACCGGTGAGACGAGGAATCTCACGACTCGTGAAGGGGAGATATTGAATTCGCCCCAGGACTTTTCGAGCGATGGGAAGTCGATCTACTTCTTGACCAACGAGGATAGCGAGTTTTCATACCTCGCGGAGTACGTTTTGGAAAGCGGTGAGACGAAAGTTCTAGTTCAGCCGGAATGGGACGTGATGTACGCATCGCTGTCGCGGTCCGGGCAGAGGTTGGTCGTCGGAATCAACGACGATGCGAGCACGCGAATCGAAATCTACGAAGCCGGTACCATGAAACCGTTGCCTTTGCCGGATATCGATGCGATGAGCATTTCGGCCGTCGGCTTCGCCGCTGATGATTCTCGGCTCGCATTTTATGGAACATCGAGCCGTCATCCTCGGAATCTCTTCGTCGTCGATCTACCGAAGGGGGAGCCACGGCGGCTAACGGACAGTCTCAATCCGGCGATCGATCCCGCGCACTTGGTCGAGGCGGAGGTGGTACGCTTCGAATCCTTTGACGGGATGGTGATTCCCGGCCTTCTCTATCGCCCGTGGACGGCGACGGCCGAAAATAAGGCGCCCGCCGTGCTTTGGGTGCATGGCGGCCCCGGTGGGCAGTCTCGAGTCGGCTACGTCGACCTCATTCAGTATCTCGTCAATCACGGCTACGTCGTCTATGCGATCAACAATCGCGGCAGTTCCGGCTATGGAAAGACTTTCTACAAAGCAGATGATCGCAAGCATGGAAAGGACGATCTCGACGACTGTGTCGCAAGCAAAGAGATGTTGATCGGTACCGGTTTTGTCGATCCCGAGCGGATCGGCATCGCCGGTGGAAGCTATGGAGGCTACATGGTCCTGGCTGCGCTGGCCTACCGCCCGGAGGAATTCGAGGTCGGAGTGGACATCTTCGGTGTATCCAACTGGCTGCGGACACTGGAATCGATCCCGCCGTGGTGGGAGTCCTTCCGCGAAGCACTCTACGCGGAGTTGGGGCATCCGGTGGACGATCGGGAATACCTCGAGAGCATTTCCCCGCTCTTTCATGCGGATAAGATCGTCAAGCCGCTGATCGTGCTGCAGGGAGCCAACGATCCACGGGTACTGAAGGTCGAGTCCGACGAGATCGTGGCCGCGGTCGAGAAGAACGGCATCCCGGTCGAGTACGTCGTCTTTCCAGATGAGGGGCATGGCTTCCGCAAGGACGAGAATCGGGCGAAAGGGTATCGCGCAATTCTCGCTTTTCTCGATCGGCACCTCCGAGAACAGGCGGCCCGCTGACCTCATGGCGTTGCGGCTTTGGCTGCGAGATTACAAAAACGTTAGGGCCGAGTCTCGGTGTCCGGCTCTCAGGCGCGGCTCTTCGGCGCTAACCGGCGATTTCGCTGGTCGTTGGGCTTTGGCGGCACCATCTTTGGCATGAACGTGTCGCGAGCCGTCGCCGGTACGCGATTTGCAAGTTCAAAGCGAGACCCGAGCTTGCGGGGAGGACTCGTCCTGTGCCCTGCTTCCTCAATTCTCGGGTGGAGAGGTGTGTCCGATGAAAGCGAAAATGACGGTGTTAGCTGTCGCCCTTGGCCTGTTTGCGCCTTCTTCCGTCTTCGCTGCCGAGTACTTCGTCCGCACCGGCGGATCCGATTCGGCTTGCGACGGGAAGAGCGATGTCGATCAGAACGGTGGCGGGACCTGTGCTTTCCGCACGATCGAGAAATGCGATGCCGTCGCCGCCTGCGGGGATACCTGCAACGTCGCCGACGGGTTCTACGCGGAGAACTACTTCGAAATCGACGACAGTTGCTCTGCGGGAAACGAAAAGGTCTTTCGGGGAGCCGGCCGCGACAGAAGCTATTGGATGGCGTCGATGGTGGACGTCGACGATACGACGTGCACCACAGAGGGGCAGCCGGCGAATGTTTACCGCTGCAATCGACCCTCGGGAGTCCGGACCAATCACCTCGGACAATCTGTTCTACAACGCAAGGTGACTGGAGTCTACGGTCAGGATACTTCAGGGCGAACCGTGAAATGGGAAATGACGGGACCGGTGGCGGTGACCTGGAATACGAGCAGCGCAGCATCGGTCGGCGCGAACGAAGGGCACGTCTTTGCGGATACAGACTACCTCTACATTCGGCCATGGGATGATCTCGATCCCAACGGTTCGGGCACCGATTTTTGGGCTCCCTTGGACTGTCGAGGTAGCGATAGCAATCAGATGACGCAGCAGCTCGGACTCTGGATTACCGGATCCTATATCACCATCGACGGCTTCAATGTCGAAACGGGATGTAGCCACGGGATCCAGGTCGGTACACTGAGCGGTACGGCGAGCAATATTCGCCTCAACGACATCGCGATTCACGGAGGAAGGCTGACCTTCACCACGGGCACGAACGCCGCGTATATCTCGAATTTCGAGGTGACCAACGGGTATCGTCGCAACAACGACGCCGAAGGCGTCGCCGGGACGTGGGGGCTACCTTCGACCTCGATGATGGCCATC
>JALUUK010000144.1 GCA_027021395.1 Acidobacteriota bacterium | reverse complement strand
CTCGAAATGCCCCATGCGGGCATCTAGGCCCGCGATGTTGCCCAAGAGATACCCGACCTCCTGGTCCTCGGAGCCGAACCGGGCTTCCCATATCTCGAGAGCCCGCGCGTACGCTTTGCGCGCCCGCACCGGATCCCCCAGTGCCTCGTAGACCAAGGCGAGATTGTTCAGCGATTGACCGACCTGCTCGTCGTCCGGCCCAAGCCGCTGTTTTCTGATCTGCAGCGCACGTTCGTATAGCTCCAGCGCCCTGGAATGGTCTCCCAATTCGTGGTGAAGAATACCCAGGAAATTGACGATGACGGCCGTGTCTTCGTGATCGTCACCGAGTATCGCTTTCCGTATCGCGTAGGCTCTTTCGAGCAACGGCCAAGCGCGGTTCGGCTCGCCGGTATAGAAAACGTAGAGCTTGGCGAAATCGTAGAGGAGATAGGCCACCTTCAAGCTCTTCGGTCCGTCGCTCTTTTCGAAAAGCGACAGAGCGAGTTCGTAGCGAGGCTCGGAAAGATCAAAAGCAAACAAACGCCGCAGCCCCTCGGCGTGTCGCCAGAGACTCTCCGCGATGTCGCGTCGTGTCAGGCCGGGTACTTTGTCGGATATCTCCTCCACCCGAAAGATCAGCGGTGCAACCTCGGAAAACGAGTCGAAGTTCACTTTGAGGTCGATCAGGTTGCGCAGGCTCGGCAGAAGCTCAGCGTGTGTCGGCGGCAACACTTTCTCTTTGATCCGAAGCGCTCGTTCGGCGAGCACGGTCGTTTTCGGGTCGCGCACGCCGGTCGTTTCGATAGTCGAGCGGATCAACAGGTCGAGAGCCCTCGCTACCTCCAGCGACTCGCTGCCGTATATTCGTTCGTTTCGCGCGAGCCACTCCCGCGCACGCGGCAAGATCTCTTCCCGTATCCGTGTGCGCGTAAGCCGTCCGCTTCGAAGCTGATCCGCGACTTCAGTTGCGGTCGGGAGTGCGGTTTCGGATGCGAGAGCGGGCGGTACGGCGGCATCGTCGTCACCCCTGCCATCGGGACCACCCATTCCGATGCTCACCATCCCGATCGCCGCAAGTAGTGCCGGCACCAAGCGCAACGATCGCAACCACACCCCGGATGCTCCCCAGCAAGTGCGGACGAAACCGGCACAACCATGGCGACGCTTGCCGACCTTCCCCTTCATCGCGGCCACCTCCCCAGCGCCCATCTCGAACCGCACAAGCATACCACCATCGCTGGTCGGAGCAGAGCTATCGGCCAAGGCACTGCCGCGAACCGCGAGCAAGCGCAGAGATCTTGACTCATTGCGCGCTGGCCATCCTGATTTCGAGGAACACAATCTTCGGGTCTTCGTAGACGAAGAGTGTCTTGGCGCCGAGCGCGACGACCTTGCTGGGTTGACCCAGGATCGACTTCGCCCCATCCGGTGTCTGGCCGAGTTCTGTGGATTTCGTCTCAGCGGCAGCGGCCTCATTCTCGCAGAGGAAGAACTCCCGAATATGCATGACGATTTCCGCTGGATCGGTGCTCTCGAGATATGCACGGCCGAACGCGACGCTGACGGATGCCTCATACGAGGTAGCGATCGTCTTACCGTCTTGGAGCATGTCGTAAGTCTCGACTGTCCTAGTCAGTGGTACGACTGCACGTTTCTTGATTCGCACATCAAACAAGTAGACGCGATCACCAAGCGCGAGGGCTTTTCCTTCCGTGCCATCGTCCAACACCGTACCGCCGCCGATTCTCGTGACCTCACCATCCCGTACGGTGGTCGGCGTCATGAACGACTTCGGAGGATCCGCTCGCACGCCTTCCTTCGGGACCACAAGTACGGTCCCTGGACGTTCGATCCGTCCAAGCATCGTTCGCTCGGTAATCTTGTAGACGTCCGCGATCGCTTCCTCGATCGGGTTCTGTCGACGCCCCGCGAAGGCAGCCGATGGCCAAACGGCAGCAAGTACGAGACTCTTCGTGAGTATCGTGACCTGTGCAGCAATAGCCAGGCTGAACTGGGTGGGGGGTATTGAACGGCTCACGATTCGGAACTCCTCGCAGATGATTCGTCCGACGTTCATCAACCAAGTCGCACGAGTGAGGCCGATGTGAGCTTCTCGAGAGCGATCGGCCGAACGCGACGTGTCGCCGAAGACGATGGAGCCCGGTCTTGGAAGTCTGCGAAGGCTGGAGCGCGGTGGAGGACTCAGCGGATGACGACCGATGTCGGTGCGAAGCCGGCCGGAATCACTTGACCAAACGAGTCGATGACTTTGGCGCGATCGAGGAGTAGCGCTGTGGTGCCGGACGCCAGCGCGCGGAAGCGGATCGTACAGATCTCGCCACTGCCGCTGGCGCCGAGGGCTTGGCCGAGTCGCGACGCGCCGACGACGAGACGTCCCCCAGCCGACGCGGAAGCCGTCATGAAAGCCGTCGGCTGCCCGTCACGGGAAAGGAACGGCCCCTCGGAGGCCGCCTCCCAGGCCAGGATCTCAGGATCGAAGACGAGATGAAAGGGCACGCTGGCAACGTCCCGAGCGCCGCGGATGCGAACGAGCGCGAGCACCTCATCGCCGATTCTTACGTCGGTAGCCAACAAGGCAATCTCGACCACAGGACGCCCTGTAGAGAGCCGATCGTCTTCAACGGGTGCCTCGGCGGGCGATTCCATATTCTCCGTGGTCGCCATACGTTTCGACTTGCGCGTACGAACCTCCTGAAGACCATCGTTTTCTTCCGGCGGTCTTTGTCGAGGCGTCTTCTTCGCTGGCCTCCGATGCTCATTCCCGTTGCCGACCGCTTCAGAAGCCGATCCGTAGGAAATCGCGCCATCGACTGGGACGATGGTCTTGTCCCCCGTCGATTCCGTCCCTTTCGTCTTCGACAGAGGGGCGGCGGCTCGGGGTGGAGTCGGCATGTGTGGTGTCGTGCTCGAAGCGTCCGCGGAAAAAGCATCGGGTTCCGCCTCGACCACATGCTCCGTCCTACCGGGTTCGCGTGCCCAATCGACTGCCGGCCGAGCGCCCGGCCGGACGGCATCCGGTATCGCATCCGATCCTCTCATTCCTCCTTCCTCTGCTGCCGCCGGCCCAGGCGACGATGGTCTCGGCCCCGGTGAGGAACTTCGGGGAATCGTGCCCGTGTCCTCGTCGGGCGGATCATTGGCAGCAGACAGGGAAGGAGCGCTTTCCGCGGATTCTCGCAAGGGTTCCGATTTTGCTCGTTCTCCGGAATCCGAACTCGTTCCGACACAGCTTGCAACACAGAGCAACAAAGCAAAGCCACCGAGAACGGACACACGCAAGGAGATCGATAAGATGTTCGCACTCGACTTTTTCATGAGATTCCCGTCCTTTCCACTCACGGTGCAGCCCAGCAGCATTCATCGGGAACGTCCTGTCCAAAGTCGAGAGCGAGAATGGCCAGATCGTCCCCGTCAACGCACTTGTCCCGACTCATGTCCACTGAAGCCTCGTAGGAGGGATCCCCTTCGCAGCTCCCGAACGCTCTTGCAAGTGCGGCGAGATCGAAGCCATCGGTCCGTCCCGACTCGTCCGCATCGCTCAAACAG
>JALUUK010000143.1 GCA_027021395.1 Acidobacteriota bacterium | reverse complement strand
ATCCGGGATCACTCCCGTAGTCCGGCTGACCATTCCCGAGCGCGTCCTGACGTCCACGGTGTAAGAAGCGTACGCCGGTTCGGCCGACAGCGCGAAGCCGGACTCCAAGACGGGGGCGGAGGAGACGGTCACGGTGTTCTCGGTCACCCGGCGCTCGACCGGAAGTTGACCCGTACCGTAGACGTAGTCCTTCCGGAGCTTCGTTCCACTCCCGGCGGTAGCTGTATTCGCAGTGACGCCCTTCATCGATTCCGGGCTGGTAGGGGGCGATCCGAGTGTTCAACAGCCCGTGAGAAATAGGTGGATGGCACCGAATTCAGTGCGGGGGGGGTGCCGGGCAACCGGCATCCCTACCGCGACCGATGGATAGGCAGTTTCGCCGTTCCGGCCTCAAAGTCGACGCCTGAGGTCAGATCTCGTTAGCCGGCAAGATACTCTCTTAGACGTCTTGCCAACTCACCACCCTGACTGAACTCCCGTGGGAATCGCAGAATCAACGCGCCATCTTTCGACTTCACGAGGACCTGTCCGTTCGCGGAAGGTACGATGTCCACGTGTCGTGTTAGTTCGTACTTGCGCCACAGGAAAAGCCGGCGCACCCTGATAGCATCTGTGAACACCTCGTATCGTCGTTGAAAATGGTCCACGAGAGCGATAGCGAGGATACCCAAGCCGACTGTGATCCAGGCCTGCCCAACCACCGTAAAGAACTGAAGATTCAACACGAATCCAGCTAGCATCGCCATGAATAAAACGACGCCGAGAATACCAATGGTCACGGTAAACCTCGTTGGCTTTAGCACAAGCGGTGGGCGCATTCGAGCGGAAGTTGTTCTTGCAGATCGGGTGACCATGAGTTCAATCTCTATTCATCTATTGAGTCGTCGAAACGGGATCCGTCGAACAGATTCGTCCGCCGCACTCGAAGGTTTGGATTCTTCGGAACTCGATTCTCTCTCCTGCTGAGCATCCTCTCCTTCTCCCAACGCAGCCTAGGATCCCGCACGCCCGGCAGCGTTGCCGACGGTCGCAATCGTCATGACCAGGTGCAACCGTGCTATGAAAAAAATTGGCATGCTGTGTACCATTCCGGGGCCACCGGCTACTTGGATAGTGGTTTCTCTTTCTTCTTCGTCTTTGTCTTGTAGGTCGCTTCGACTTCATCAGCTCCTTCTCCCAGCGCAGCCTCGGATCCCGCACGCCCGGCAGCGTTGCCCGCCGCCTTGCCCGCCGCCTCTGCCCCCTTCTTGAGCAAAGGCAGAGCTTTCCCAGCTTGCCGCGCAACCTCGGGAGATGCTGAGACCAGCGCTCCTGCGGCGTAGGCGACCGCACCTCCAGTCCCACCGGCCGCCGCATCTACAACCATCCTCTTGGCATCCAGGGCAACCGTGGACCGGTCTGAATCAAGCCCGCGATCAACAACTCCCCCAGTAGCAGCCCCGACAGACCCACCGATTACCTTTCCTACGAGTCCGAGCCCGCCGGTCGCGCCAGCGATTGCTCCGGTGGCTGCACCACCCGCCGCCGCTGAACCTACATCTCGCCATTTTACACCGTCACCCTTCCAGAGTTGCTTACCCAACTCCATTCCCCCACCAATTACGCCACCTGCAATGGCCCCTGCAACCGCTGTGGGAAGCTCCCCGTCCAGATCTATAACGTTGGTCGGATTGTTCCTGGAGTAGTCATAAGCGTTCCAGCTCTGCGAAGAATGCGGGAAGACAACGAGTGTGGGATCAACGATGAGGAACCGACCGAGGTTCGCTCCGTAGTACCTCGCCAGCATGTAATCCAGCCCGGTCGTCTCGTCGCGCTCGTGGCCGGTGTAGCGCTTGCGGCTGCCGCCTGATCTGCTCTCGCCGGCTGCCGTCATCTCCGTTCCGAAGGGATAGAAGTCGTGGGCGGCGATCTTGGCGCCGCCGTCGTCGGTGACGACGCGCAGGCTTCCGAGATGGTCCCGGTGGTGGAAGGAGTTGGCGAATGAGTATTCGCTTGGATCTGAAGGTTGCGGTGGGTTCTCGTCGCAGGGCGGTTCGTTGGGCTACAGCATCTCCGGCTCTCCACTGCTGAACGCTTCGACAAAAAGTTCTTGCCGTGAACGCCGCGGCACCCTCCGTCATCGGGCGCAATCCCTGCCGCCGCCTCTGCAGGCCGGCTATTCTTCAATGGCAAACTCCATTGCCGAACGCACGCGAAACGGCTCCGAGACCGCTAGGCACGTTTCCCGATGCCATCGCCTTCCGCAGGGACCGGGACGATACTTCAGTACCAGCTTATAGTCTCCCGGAGGGGCCACCAGAAGGCCCTTGTGGAGCTCGCTCGGCTTCTCGATGCGACTAAGACCTGGTCCTCCAAAGGGACTGGACTCGTACTCTCGCTCCCATCTATGAGGTTTCCGGAAGCGCACGAAGAACCGAAGGAACTCGCGCGTCCCCACTTGCTCATCGCTCTTGACCATCATGACGATCTGGCGCTCGATCGTTCTCAAGTTCGGCACACAGTATCTTCCTCTGGGAAACTCGACGTAATAGTCGATCTCGAACGCGTGCTCGAACTCCGCAGCCTCGGCCTGAATCACGACACCACCGCATTCCAACTCGCCTTCCTTCACGGATGCAGAAGGGATCGTCGCACAGCCGACATTCAACGCGATCCCGACAACGACGGCCGCCGCCGGAAAGGCGCACACCACACGATGCGCACGACTCCGGGACCATCTTCCAAATGCGCGATCCGACATCACTTCCTCTCCGGCCGCCGCCGTTCGCGCTCGTCGACGCGCCACTGTCTCCGCTGCCTTTTCTTTTCTTCTCTCTCGGCCTTCCTCGCTTCTCTTGCGGCCCGGCGAGCCGCCTTGCGATACTCACGGAACTCCTTGCCGTCGAGGATGAATTCGCTCTGCCCGGGACCTGTGACTCGAATCACGCCTCGTGGCGTTTCTATGTATCCTGTGATCCTGTTGCGCTTCGCGTTTTCCTCGTCCGCCTCGCTGGCCTCATTCGGAACCGTCCACTTCGTCAAGTTGACTTTCAGAAGTCGATGCGTATGGAAACGGCCGACGGCGCCCTCGGGGGCTGGGACAAAGACGGAGGTCATCTCTCCCTCTTCTATCGCCGTCGTCGTGTAGTCACCGTTCTCGTCGACGACAGCATATCCCTGCTCTTTCATCGTTCGGTCGGCTCTAAAGGAAGCCTCGCCGAAAGTGCGGAGAACATCAGTATCGGCCATCATCGCTTTCTCTTCCGGTGTCCGGATGTCCTTCCTCCCGTCGGGATCCATTCGGACGATGGGAGAGTTGGAACTGTAGGCAAAGCGATTCCAGCTCTGGGGCGACGATGGCCTTCCCGGTACAATGTCCACACTCAAGAACCTCCCCATGCTGGCTCCATGATACCTCGCCAGCATGTAATCCAGCCCGGTCGTCTCATCGCGCTCGTGGCCGGTGTAGCGCTTGCGGCTGCCGCCTGATCTGCTCTCGCCGGCTGCCGTCATCTCCGTACCGAAGGGATAGAAGTCGTGGGCGGCGATCTTGGCGCCGCCGTCGTCGGTGACGA
>JALUUK010000142.1 GCA_027021395.1 Acidobacteriota bacterium | reverse complement strand
TTCTCACGACCCACCGCAATGTACGGATCGAATCCGCGCTCCTCCAGCCCCTTCACATTCTCTTGGCTGAAATAGCCGCTGTCAGCGCTCAACGAAATCCCAGAACCCGAAGCCTCCGTCTCCGCTTCTGGCTCGCCCGCGGGCTCGGCCGCGACCCCGCTGATCCCCGAAGCTTCCAGGTTCGCCACCGTCTGCTCGGCCATCGGAACGGCTTGCTGTTTATCGTTCGCCTGATTCGTCACGTCCGCCGCCACGATGATTTGTTCCTCCTCGTCCACCACCGCCTGGGCGTTATAGCAATAGTCAAACCCTTTGTTGCTCACCTTCATGATCTTCGCGTCCGGGTCCGTAAAGTTCGTCTGAGCCTTCTCGGCCGGCTCCTCCGATATCGGCTTCGGCTCGCGCCCCCGTCGCTTCCGGCCCTCGGCCTGACGCTTCGCCTCCGCCTGCTCCCGTTCCGCCCGCTTCTGGGCCGCTTGCTCCTGCGCCTCCGCTTCCAAACGCGCCATGGCCTCCTCGATCGCTTCCAAACGCTCCTGCCGACGCCTCAGTTCCTCCGGCAGCTCATCGCCCCGCCGCGAACCCAACGCCGCGTCTTGCTCGGCATCCACCTCCTCGGCCCGATGCAGCAGCTCCGCAATCTCCTCACGCAGACGCTCCACTTCCTTTTTCATATACCCATAGCTCATCGCCTTATGACGCGACGCATTGGCCCGGACCTTGGCCCCATCCAGAGCCAAGTGGCCCAGACGAACCAGCCCCAGTTCCCCCGCGATCTGCAGAACATCCACAAACAACTCGCTCAACGCCTCCAAATGACGCTTCCGAAAGTCGCTGATCGTCCGGAAGTCCGGCCGCTGATCCCCCACGATTGCCAGGAATGCCAAATTGCGCTCGCACGCCGCCGCGATCTTGCGGCTCGAAAACACCCCGACGCAATACGAATACAACAACAACGTCACCATCATGCGGACGTCGTAGGGCGGAGCCCCACGCGTCTCCGGTTCGTAGGAAGCGTAAAAGGCCGACAGATCCAGTTTGCGGACCACATCGATCAGGAAGAAGACCAAATCGTCCTCGGGCAGCACGTCGGTCGGCTTAATCGCCCGTCCTGCGTACTCTTGCGGTTTCCATTCCCGAAAGGTTTTGCGCGGTTCCATCCTCGTTCGCCTCCGTATCGAACAGCGGTTTTCCCTTGGCCCGTCACACACAGAGGCGGAATCGTACCTGTCCGCAAACCAATCCCCAACGCCAATTTGTCAATCCAGACCAGATTGGGCAAACTGGAGAGGCCTTTTCCCGGACAGGCTCCTAGAGTCTTGCGCTGTCGGATGCGCGCGCATCTTGGTGTGGTACTGCTTGCCTGCAACGAGTAGATGGGCCTCCGTGGGATGTTGAGTTGCATGCGAGGTGTGAAGAGGCACGGCTAACAACAAGTAAGCTGTGCCGCACGTGGCATTTGGGGATCGCTCGCAGCTGGACAGCGCCACTTTGGCCGAGGAAGTCCGACGATACCGTAAGTGCGAAGCGTAAACGAGGGAACCGATTGTGGAGAACCCCTCGCTGACGTACCGGGTTACGATGGGAGTTCGCTCGCGGAGGCCCAGGAAAACAAAAGGAGGACGATCCGATGACGACCCGACGCCGTTTCCTTGCCGCTTCTGCCGGGACGATTCTGGGCGCTGGTGTCGCGCCCAAGGTCGGGCGCTGCGACCAGCAAGTCGCGGCGGGCACAGCGTGCGCCTTGCCGGCGGACCATGTCCGAGGTACCCGCAACCGGGTCGGCGCCGTGGCCTACGGCTATCAATACTCAATTGGGCTGTTCTCCTATCGGGATCGGCCGGGCCAGCGGCTCGACGCGATCCAATTCGTCGAAGCCACGCGACGGGCCGGTGGCGAGGTGGCGCAGCTGTTCTTCACGATGATCCGCGACCTGGACGAGGACGGCCTCCGGCGGCTGCGCCGCCGAGCTCGGGAACTGGACGTTCTATTGGAAGTCCATGGCGGCGGGGCGCTGGCAAAAGGGGCGCAGTTCGAAGATACCATGCGACGAGCCGCCGCCCTGGGCGTCAAAGTGGTCGGCTGCTCGTTCGGCATGCTGATGCGCCCCGGCAAGATTGCAACGCTTGAAGCATGGGACGAACACGTGGCGAAATGCGAAGCGCGACTGCGCGAGCTCGCGCCGTTGGCCAAGTCGCTGGGAATCAAGATCGGCGTAGAGAACCACTTGGACTTCACGGTCGAAGAGCTGCGCGATCTGATCCGCCGCCTCGATTCACCCCACATCGGCATCGTGTTCGATGTGGGCAACACCGTGGGAACGCTCGACGACCCGATCGAAGCGGCCGATATCCTGGGCCCCTACACGATCGCAACCCATTACAAGGATTTCGCCATCGAAGAGGTCGCGCGCGGCTTCCGCTTCACCATGGTGCCGCTTGGCTGTGGCAGTCTGCGCCTGCGCGCGATTACCGAACGGTTGCTGAAACACATCGATCCGGATATGGGCCTGTCGATCGAAATGATGAACGGCCAGCATTTCGAGGTCAACTGGCTCGAAGACCGCTTCTGGATTCCCTACCGCAACAAAACCGCACGCCAGGTCGCCGCAACGCTGCGCCATATCCGCGGCAAGGCGATCAACATCGACGAGTTCATCCTGCAGGAGGAAGTGGATCAACTTCCCCACAAGGAACACCTGAAACTGGAACAGGAGCGCATGACCCGCTGCATCGCATATCTCAAGGGGCTGCTCCGCGACATCCAGGGCTCCAGCCGGACGTAATGCCCGCTTGCCGCCCCGAAGAAAACGGGGAATTACGACTGCAAGTACTCGTCGATGTAGTCGGCTTTGCGCAGCAGATAGGGTACGTGGCGATCGTTATTCTCCAAAAAACGGGCGATCAGTTTCATGCCCTCCTCAAACTGCTCCACAAATTTCTTGTGCTCTTGATCGCGCCATGTGGTACCCAGGGCAGTCAACTGATTCGACAGCGACCGGCAACGGTCGCGCAGATCGTTGCTGAACTTTTTCAAGTTCCGGGCAAACTCCCGAAGCTCGTCAGGATCGACCACGGCTTGCGGCATGGCAGTCTCCTCTCACGGTGTTTTCGCGCTCCCGTTCACTATACCCCACCGCTTGCCCGAGTGCCAACCGGATCCAACGGGCGCCAGCAGTGCCAGCAATGCCGGCGCGCGTCGAACAAGATCGCCTTGACACGGCTCGAAGAATCCAGAAGAATCCCCATCGAATCGAGCGGTTCCGCATCGAGGCACGCACGACCCGGTTCGACGGATGCCGAGTCAAGGATGCTCGGCACAGCCCGCGTTGCCTGATCGGAGTCCGGTTTCCCGCACTGCATCCAAGGCAAGGAGGCCTTCGGCCATGCGAACCACCCGTCGCCCGCACCCTATCAGCCTGCGGGAGGTCTTTCCCCAGGCCCGTATTTTCGGCAGTTGCGATATTCGCGTCTCGTCGTGCTGCATCGACCCGAAGCGATGCCGGCCGGGCGACCTGTTCGTCGCCCTCCAGTCGGCGCACCACGACGGCCACGACGCGGCGATGGAAGCCGT
>JALUUK010000141.1 GCA_027021395.1 Acidobacteriota bacterium | reverse complement strand
CCGAGAGTTCGGCGAGCCACCACGCCGCGGCTTCGCCGAGCCGCTGCTCATCCATCCGTCGTACCGGCGAGACGTTCTTCCATTCCGCTCGCACGACCGACGGAGAAAAAACCGCCGAGAGAATCTTGGCATCGTGCATCTTCCCGTCGGGTAAGACCACCACCATGCGGAGACGCAGATCCAGCGAGTCGATCTCCTCGCCGTGCAGGGAGAGGATGCGAAGACCGAAGACCTCCCGCGTCAGCACCTCCCCTTCGACGGCACGCCGCGCGCCCTGCCGCCAAGCGTCTGCTGCGACCGCGCGGACGAAAATCACCGTACCCGCGGAAGCCGGCGCTGAGGCCGGATCCTCCGGCTCGACGTCGACGAGCCGATCGAGCCAGCGCCTGCGCAGAGAGCGCAGCGGCTCGAGATCGGCGAGCAGTCGAACCGAACGACCGTCGCGCTGCCGCAGCACCATTCCCGCCGATTCCAACTTGTCGAGGTGATGGCTCACCGCAGGTCGACTCAGGTCGAATTGAGCCGACAAGCGACCGATCTCGATTCGCGGGCGAGCCTTGACCCACTCGATCATCTGCCGGCGTCGGGGATCGACGACCGCTTCGAAGATGCTTTGCATGGCGAACCTCCCCCGGTGCCGCCGCGCCCGAGACGGGCGGGCGCGAACGAAAAATGCACCGGATGTGGAATAGTACCAGAGATATTACGCCGATTCCCATTGACATTTACGTTGCTATAACGACACAACGCTTGCCATTCAGGGCAATCGGAACAGGGCTCGGGCGTTTCGCGTCGTGGCTTCGGCCACCTCCTCGAAGCTCACGCCTTTGACCTCGGCGAGACGCTCGGCCGTGTGCACGATCAGCGCCGGCTCATTGAGCCGGCCTCTCCGCGGCACGGGAGCGAGCCAGGGAGCATCGGTTTCGATCAGGCATTGCTCGAGCGGAGTCCTTTCAGCCGCGGCGCGAATTCCCTCTGCCTTGGGATAGGTCAGATTGCCGGCGAAAGAGATCGCCCACCCCCAATCGACGAAGGGATGGATATCCTCCCGCTCGCCGCCGAAGCAGTGGATCACGCCCCGCAGTCCACGCGGGCCGAACGGCCGAAGTACCTCGCGAAGCCGAGGGAAGGCGTCGCGAACGTGGATGACGACCGGCAGGTCTTCCACGAGCGCCGCTTCGGCGTGGCGTTCGAGGGAATCGATCTGATCGGTGAGCGGCGCGCGATCCCAATAGAGGTCGATGCCGGTCTCGCCGACGGCCACGACGCGGCCGGAACGAATCATCTCGGCCACATCGTCCCATTCGTTCTCGCCGACCTCGCTCACGGAGTTCGGGTGGATCCCGGCGGCGGCGTGGAGGCCGTCGTGCCGGGCGGCGAAGTCTGCGACCTCCTTGGAAGACGCGGCATCGATGCCGATCAGGATGATCTCGGACACGCCGGCGTCGCGAGCCCGCACGAGCGCGGCCTCCGCCTGCTTGCCCAAGTCTCCGAAGGTGAGATGGCAGTGGGTGTCGATGAGGCCCGGGCGCATGACTCGCGGCTCAGAGATCGAACTTGATGCCTTGAGCCAACGGGATCTCGGCCGACCAGTTCACGGTATTCGTCTGGCGGCGCATGTAGATCTTCCAGGCATCCGAACCGGATTCCCGGCCGCCGCCCGTCTCCTTCTCGCCACCGAAAGCTCCGCCGATCTCGGCACCCGAGGTGCCGATGTTGACGTTGGCGATGCCGCAGTCGGAGCCCGTCGCCGAGAGAAAACGTTCGGCGTAGCGCATGTTCATGGTGAAGATCGAGGAGGAGAGACCCTGCGGTACATCGTTGTGCTTGGCGATGGCATCGTCGAGATCGCGCACGGGGATGAGATAGAGGATCGGCGCGAAGGTCTCTTCCTGCACCGTTTCGTAATGATTTTCTGCGCGCATGATTGCCGGCTTGACGAAATGTCCGCCGGCTGCACCGGGAACCTCGTGTCGCACGCCACCGCAAAGCAGCTCACCGCCCTGTTCTTCGATCTTTGCGATCGCCGCGAGCATGGTGTCGATCGCGCCTTCATCGATCAACGGTCCGCAAAGCGTGCCCTCGTCCATCGGATCCCCGATGGGAATCGTCTCATAGGCCGCAAGAAGGCGACGGCGCACCTCGTCGTAGAGGCTCTCGTGCACCAGGACGCGGCGGGTGCTGGTGCAGCGCTGGCCGGCGGTTCCCACCGCCCCGAAGACGATGGAGGGAATGGCGATTCCCAAGTCGGCGTCTTCCATCAACACCACGGCGTTGTTGCCGCCGAGTTCGAGAATGGTCCGGCCGAAGCGTTCGGCAACGGTGACTCCGACGCGGCGACCGATATGCGTCGATCCGGTGAAGGAGATCAGCGGGGCGCGCTTGTCCTCCAGCAACTTCTGGCCGACCTCGCGTCCGGAACCGATGCATAGCGTGGCTAGCGCTCCAAGGCCCTCCTCTTCGAGAACCGGACGGCAGGCGTTGACCAAGCCGATGGCGCAAAGCGGTGTGGAAGACGACGGCTTCCAGACGCAAGGATCGCCGCAGATCCAAGCCAGCATGGTGTTCCACGCCCAGACGGCCATCGGGAAATTGAAGGCGGTGATGATGCCGACCACGCCGAGCGGATGATACTGCTCGCGCATGGCGTGGGCGGGCCTCTCCGAATGCATGGACAAGCCGTAGAGCTGCCGCGACTGGCCGACGGCGAAATCGGCGATGTCGATCGCCTCCTGAACCTCGCCGAGGCCTTCTTGGAGAATCTTGCCGTTTTCGAGCGTGATCAGACGACCGAGTGCTTCCTTCTTTTCGCGGATGGCGTTTCCTGCCCGACGCACGATCTCGCCGCGCTGAGGCGCGGGCATCTGCCGCAAGCGCAGGAATGCGTCGTAGGCGGCCCTCATGCACTCTTCGTATTCCGCCGCACCGGCTTGGCGAACCGTGGCGATGACCTCACCGGTCGTCGGATTCTTCGACTCGAGGATTGCGCCCGAAGTCTCCAGCCATCGGCCGCAGTAGGCCCCTGAATTCGTTTTTTCGATACCGAGTTCTTTGAGAAAGTCCATGTCGTCCACCACCTCTACGACTTTGCCGTCGTGTTTGTCGTCGTGTTCGTCGCCGCGTCCACCATCGCCGTTCGTCGTCGAAAAGCCACCCGCGCGGGCTCTGCCGCGGCGCGAGAATTGTGACAGATCGCTCGGTTTTTCCCACCCTATCGCATTCTATCGCGCGCGATTTCGGGGGTTCCAAAGAAGCACCGTCCGGCGGCGGCGCTCGGAATCGGGCGCGTCGGGATCGATGATGACCGTGATCTCGTGCACACGGCTCCGCGCGGCCGGCAAGACTTCCACGTCGAAGGACAGCGTTCCCTTTCCATCGGCGGAGAGTGCGAGCAGGCCGTGGGAAACCTGCCCCGGGAGGTGCCCCTCGATGCGTAGGGCGCTATCCGGCACCCCGCTCGGCAGCAGGCTCTCGATGCGATAGGGGATCGCGCTCTCGCTCCCGCTGAAGCGTTCGACATCGACGAACAGGGTATGCGTTCGCCCCGGTTCGAAGATGAAGGATGCCTGCCGGGGCGTGATCGCCCATTGGGAATCGCCCCGGAAGATCGCCCGGCACTCCGCGGAGTTCCGCTCGTGCGCGTCAAAGATCGACACGCCCAGACACCCCGGGGAAGCGGACACCCAGCGCATCGGCCTCTCGACCGCGATTTCGACGGCCTCGCACCGTCCCGCCGCAAGGTGGAGAAGCGAGCGACGCGGCGCCATCTCCAGACCCTCCCCCCGCGGGCAGCCCGCGGCGTCCGAGACGACCCGGCCCGCCTCCAAGGAGACCTCGCGCACCGTTTCGCCTTCGTTGCAGACGACCAGGGCCAGCGTCTCGCTGCGCCTCGACTCGCTGAAGACGAGGGGGGAATTCGTGCGGCAGCTCAAGAGCGAGGCCGGCCGCCCCTCCGCGGCCAGGAGCCGGATCTGCGGCTCGCCAAGGGCTGCATCGTAGTAGGCCACGTCGTCGAGCGCGCCGAAAAACGCCGGCGCCTCCCGGCGCCCATCCACCGAATCGCCCCTTCCCAAGACCCATCGGCGACTTCCATCGAGATCTGCGTTCCGCTCTTCGGCAGGAAATACCCGCTCGGCCGCCTTGCGCCCATCGAGATAGATCGCCACGCGGCTTTCCTGCCGCCCGGTACGCGCAACCGTCAAGACGAGATGAGTCCAGCGTTCGACCGGTACGCGCGCATCGGCGCGCAAGATCTGAGATTCCTCCCCCCACATCACCCACACCGGATGAAGATCATCGAGAGCGAGGAGATATCTGCCCCGCGCACCCATGCGCTCGAAAACCAGCGGCATCTCCGCCGTCGTCGCTTCCTCCGGACGCAGCCAGAGCGAGATGCTGAAGTCGGAATGGCTTGCCGCCACACTTTCCGAGACGGGAAGCTCTATGCCGCTGTTCTCCGTGCCGTCGAAATGCGCGGCGAATCCCAAGCAGCCATGCCGTCTGCTCGTTCCCTTCCCGGCAAAGCCCAAAGCGCCGCCGACGGCATCGTCCACGGCGTCCGAGTGCGGACCATCGAAAGTCCAAAGGCAGCGCAAGCGATCCGGAGCGATGACCTCTAGACGGAGATTGTCGATCAGAATGCGACGTTTCCCATCCACCGGGGCGATGCGCAATTGCCGAGCCGAAGCATGAGCCGAGACGACCGTGAACACCACCTCGTGCCGCTGCCAACGATCCGCCATTCCGCCCACGGACAGCGCCGGCGCCGTTGCGCCCGGCCAAACGATCGGCTCGCCTCCCACGGAAAAGAGCAGAGCGGCCGGTGCCGCCCAATCGAATGCGTAGGTATCGAGCGAAAGAAGAACTTTGGCTCCGATCGGCAGATTGTCCCTGAGCAGGTAGGTCAGCGAAGCCGCTCCACCCTCGCCTAGCAGGAAGACTTCGGGCTTTTCTGCGGCCCATTCGTGCCGGCCGCTCGGGCCGGAATGCATCCATCCGATCGGCTCGCTGCCGAGAGTTCGTTCTTGCGACGGCGGCGGCTCGGCAATCCAAGAAACGATCCCGGCGGACGAAGCCGACGAAGACGAATCGACGAGGTCGTGCTGCATCAAGCGCTCGACGGCGGACGCGTCGAGCGCCGTCGCAAAGATCATCACCTCGTCGAGCGCGCCACGGAAGGGAGCGAAGCTCTCTCCCACGGAGGCCCGCATCGGATCGGAGGATCCGAGAAGCAGCGGCCCGGTGTTGGCAAGCGAGGCGCTCGGCAAATCTGCCGGCGTTGCGGAATACCTCCGGCCATCGACGAAAAACGCCACCGACGACCCGTCATCGCCGTGCAGGGCCCGACCGCGCCTCGCCGAGACGACGAGATGATGCCATTGCCCGTCGAGCAGCCATCCCGGCGCGAGACCTCTCGCCGAGACGACGGCCTCATCGACGCGATCTTCCGACTCCCGATCGCCCGCGAAGAACTGCAGCGCGGGCACCCCGTCGTTCAAGAAGAAGCGATAGCCGAAGAGACCTGCTCGGCCCGCCGGCGAGGCTCCGCGCTTGTCGACGAGGGTCGAAGACGCGGACTCGCCCTCCACACGCACCCAAAGAGCGATGGAGAATTGCCCCTGCGCCGCGCGTCCAAAATCCAGCGAACCGTCCGCCGGCCAAGGAAGTTCTGCGAGATCGTCGACACCGTCGAAGCTCAGAGCGAGCCCCTTCGCGCCCGCGACGGCATGCGGACCCGGCCGACTGATGCCTTCGCTGAGAATCAGGCGACGCTGGTCTACGGCATCGATCAAGGACAGTGCGGCATCACCGAAGTCCCAATGCGCCACCAAAGCATCTTGAAGACCTTCGCGTAGGCCCTCCCTGCTCGCCCCGTCGACCGGGCCGCAGAAGAGAAGGCCTAGGACCATGAAAGCTGAAACTCTGCTCTTCACTTTCCGGATGAGTGAAGGTCGTCCCGGATGAGCATGAAATCCTCGACGGGGCGCCCTCCAATCAAGTGCTCTTGAATGATACGTTCCATCCGTTCCACCGAGAGCGAGTGGTACCACACGCCCTCCGGATAGACGACCGCGATCGGACCCTTTCTGCATATCCTCAGACAATTCGCTTTCGTGCGGAAGACTCTGACGGCGGGAGCATCCGAAAGCACCTTCGCCGCCGACGCTGTCGATGGAGCCGTGGCCACGCCGAGTTCCTTGAGCCGACGTTTCAAGTGTTCCCAGACCTTCGCTCCTGCCCTAGCTTCGGCACATTTCGGCTTCGTCGGAGACGCGCACAAGATGATATGCCGGTCGAGCCGGCCGATGGAAAACGCCTTCGCTCTCGCGACGGCTTCACTTCGTTTGCTCTGGCCCATGCTTCGTCCGCTGCTATCGACTGCGCTCCATGGGATCATCGATCCCCGCGAGTCGCGCAATGGAGGATAGATGCTTCCTTGCGCGCCCGCTCGCGAGATTGCTGATATAAAAACGACGAAATCCGGTCTCGAGCAGCGCCTTCACCGTTTGCGCCGCAACTTGGTCCGCCTCGAGACCTCGCTCGCCGAAATCGGCGATGATCTCCGCCTCGGGCACGGGAATGAAGTGCGAGAGCATGCGAAGCGTCTTCCGGCGAGCCGACCGATAGTAGAAAACACCCGCAACCAGCGGCGCCTCGAGTCCCTGTCGCTCGGCTTGTTCGAGCAAGCGCGCGGCGGGATCGAGCGTGTGATGGCTTTGAATCTGAGTCAGCACGAAGTCGAGAGAGTCTTGATGCTCGACGAGGTAGCCGATCTGCTTGACCGGATCGCCGAAGGGATTGACCCACCCCCCCAGCAACCATGAGGGATGCTCTTTGTCGATTTGCTCGCGCAACTGCCAGGAATGGGGCAGACAACGCGGAACTCCATCGTGCGCATCGCCTCCAAGAATGACGAGTCCCGGAAAACCCGCTCGGCGCGCTCGGCGCGCGTAGTTCAAGCAATACTCGTGCGAATGCTTGAGCGTCAAGAAAGGAACGATGAGATCCGGGGAGACATGCCCTCCCACATTCTTGAGCAGGTGAGAGAGATTTTCCTCCTCACCGGCACCGACGGCGTTGTCCGTGATGAAGACGGCGCTGTCGCCGCGAGAGAGGGCCCGTACGTCTTGATAGACGTCGATCCAGGCATCCATCGCCCGCTCTCCATGGAGATCTCGCCGAGGCGGCCGAAGCTCGACGGTGAGAAACGGCCGCGTCTCCAAGAGTCGATGGCGCAGGCTTTTGCTTCGAGCTTCGGGCATATCCACCAAGTCGGATCCGCTACGACATGATTCGGCGAATCATATCGTTCCTGGAACCGAGCGGCCATCGAGCCCGAACTTCGAACCCTTCGTCGCCGGTCACTCCCCCTCTACGCCGCAGGCATTGACGGCATTGACCTTGTAGAAGTAGCGGTTGGCATTGGCGCCGACCGTTTCGTCATCGAAGAAGGTGGCCTCTGTTTCCCCGAGGAACTGGAAGTTCTCCGGCTGAGGACTCTCCGAGCGATAGACGTTGTACTTGCTCGCACCACTCGGCGCACTCCAAGTCAAACGAACGTGGACGTCGTTGACCAATGTGACCAGCAAATCGTCGATGGCGCCGGGAACCGGCTGTTCGGAGGTCTCCGTCGCCGCGGCGTAGACCGCACCCGAGTCCATGACACCACCGTTGTTGGGCCCGGATCCGCACGTTTCCGCGCTCTCCGCCCGCACCAAATAGTACACCTGTTGTCCTGCAGGAGCGGTATTGTCCACGTACGACAGACCCGCGACACCGGAAGCGATCAGGTTCGCCGCCGAGGGGGTGAAATCGGAAGTCGTATCCCGATAGACGACGAAGGTTCCGCTATCGCTGCTTCCCCAAGAGAAGACGTCGTTCCACGAAACCGTCACGCTGCTTTGCCCGCAAGCATTGTCATCGACCGCCGAAACGACTCCGGCGAATGACGGCGCTCCCGAACAATCGAAGCATGCCCCGTAGTCCGGAAGCGTACCGTCTTTGATGATGACGTCATCGACATTCCAACCGGAGTATTGCACCGTACTGTCGGCCTGTTGGCGGAATTCGATCCTCACATTGGGAGAGCCGTCGATCAGCGGGCCCAGTTCGAAACTTTGCACTCCGTAGCCCGCCTCGCTGATGCTTCCTTCGCTGCTGAAGATCGAGCGACCCGTCCCCGACGACCAAACGAAGAGCGATGCCCGATCGCTGCTATGCACGTTCAAGCGCCTCCGGAAGATCAACCTGGAATCGGTCCAGGTCGTGGCATCCATCACTTCGCTGGTGGCCTTTTCGAAAGAGTCCGGCTCGTAGTCTCCTCCGAAAGCGCCCTGGCCGCTGAGATCATGGCCGAGCACTCCGCCGTTGTTCCATGCATTCGTGGGATCCGGCCTTCCGGACGATCCGCCCAAACCTTGCGGTGCGCCGACCTCCCATTCCCCTTCGAGCGTCCATCTTGCGCCGCCGTTTTCGAAGGTATCCTGCCAGTAGAGTCCCGGTATCAAACCGCTGCTGGTCGAGTAGGGCTCGCCGCCGAGATCGGCGGTGGTCGAGTTCCCGTACGTATCCGTGCCGGACACCCGAATGTACCCCACTTCGCAGGAATTGAATTGGTTCAGCGTGACGGAATGCTGCGTGACCAGCGGGCTCTTGGAGGCCGTCGTGCCGAGCGCCGGCGTCTTGCCCCACTCGAGTTGGGTATCGGCCGGCTCGTCCGTGTTCCAGGTCACGGTGAATCGCTGGTCGGTGATGTTGGTGACCGTCAAATTGGAAATCTTCGGCCCACCGCAATCGGCAACCGCCGTATCGAAAGAGACGGCCGAGTTGCCGACGCCGTCGTCCGCGTCATGATAGGTCACGGTCAGCGTATCGCCATCGGACGATTCGAGAATTCCGTTGGGTGTCGGCGAACCTTGCGCGAGAGGAATCGAGCCGCTGAACACCGATGTATTGGGGCCGGTCTCCGTCACCACACGCGCTTCGACCTCGGCCTCGGTGGTGCTGCTGACGAAGAGCGTCGCCGTATCGACGGCTTGTGCGTCGAGGTTCAAGTCGAGGTCGACCACCTCGAAAGTCATGGTGTCCGAACAGGACAAGACAGCCTGATCGATCGTCACTTGGCCGGCGTGGCATGGCTGCAGGCCGTTGCCGAAATCGCCTAGCGTCTCAAAGTAATAGTACTGGCCGCCGTTGTCGTCGACGGCGAGGTTTCCGTTGGCATCTTCCGAACGCACTTCGTAGTAGTAGATCGTGCATTCGGCCAATCCGGACAACGGGATCGAGTGAGAGGTTCGTCGTCCCTGCTTGGCCTTGCTGGTCGTCGGTGGCGTCGTTTCGCCCCAAATCACTTCGCTCGACGCCGCTTCATCCGTCGTCCACACGATCGTCGCGGAAACATCGGTCACGTCGGTTTCGCCGACCGCCGAAATCAGCGGCGGCGCGCAATCGATCGATGCTTGCTCCGTCTTGGTGATATTCGTCCCGCCATTGCCGTCGTCGGCGTCGATGTATTCGGCGACGATCGTATCTCGATCGGTGACCTGCAGGGTTCCCGGCGCATCGGTTTCGCTCAGCGGCAGGTTCTCTTGGAAGGTCGCCGAAGCCGCCGACGTCTCGGTCAGGGTCAAGGTCTCGCCCTCCGGCTCGGTATCGGATGTCACCGTCACCGTCACCGTCTCGATGACGTTGTCGTCGGTGTTCAGATCGCAATCGACGACACGGACTCGCGCGCTGTCTTCGCAAGCGTAGCTCGAGCGGTTCATGGAGATCGTGCCGTCGGAGGTGCAAGCCGGCATGAAGGCGCCGCTGACGACCAATGCGAAGTCGGCATCGAGTTCGGGAGTCTCGACGTGGCCGTCCTCATTGATCTCGCTTGCGGTGATCTCGATCGTCCACTGCCCCTCTTCAGGGTTTTGAACGAAGACGTTCTCGACGGTATCGATGGTATCCGCCGAGCCGCCGGGTGCGGACCACATCTCCGCGAGCAAGCCGTTGTTCCCCCAGTAAACCGTGCCGGAAGGAGAGATCACCTTCAGTGTGAGGTCGTTGATGCGATGCTGCGAAGAAGCCGGGTTACCGGCGGGATCCGCATATGTCATCGTCACCCGCATCGCCGGCTCTCCGGCATCGACGATCGCGTTGAAGCTGACGGTTTCGAGGTTGGCCAACAACACGGTTTCATCGATGAACGAGATGTTGTCGCGCATATCCCAAAGATTTCGGATGTCCGGCATGCCCCACCCCTGATGAACGCGCGTCATGTCGTGCTCCGTACCGCTGAATTGAGCCTGACTGGCGGTGTTGATCATAAAGGCCTTCGCCGTGGTCATATGCGGCCGATTGTCGAAGACCGTGCCGGCCGGATCGACTTCGTTTCCGAAGACTCCATCAGACCACATCTCGAAAAACAGCCCGAAGTATCCGCAGATCGACGGTGTGGCTCCGCTGGTTCCGCCGAATTCTCCATACCCGTCACCGGTGCTGTAGGTCGTATAGGTATCGTCGTAGAAGAAGCTCAGGTCGGGTTTGATTCTCCCGTCCGCCGCCGGCCCGATGCTCGCGGTGCCGCACCAGCAATCATCGTCACGCGTCTGAGTATCGTAATGATTGAATGCGCCGCCGGAGACGACGTTCTTGGCCCAAGCCTGCGGACGGGAATCTTGATTGCCCGCATTGCTCTGCGACTGGCAGTGCAGAACGTCCCAATCGAACAGAAGGGTGTCGTGATCCGCGGAGATCGTCGTGTAGTCCCGCGTTCGTGCGCTTCCGACACTCGATGTCTGAAAGACCGCCCAGTAGGGATCTTGCTTCAGCTCGCCGGTGTGGTCGTAGCGCGACTGACCCGACAGGCCGATGTTATTGTAGTCGGCGAGGATTCCTTGTCCGTCGGGAAGCAGACCGCGCGCCCTCGGGTCACCGGTTCCATCGCCGAAGTTGATTCCGGCGGTCGCCGTCCCGTGAGAAGCAAGCCCCACCGGACCACCATGCTCGAGCATCGGTCTCGAGACGAAGTCGGGATGATCGACATTGAACCCGTTGTCGAAGATCTCTGCCCGCACGCCGGCGCCGGTGTAACCCGCTACGGTCTCGAGGTAGTTCGCACCGGAGATGTCGCGAACGATATCCATGTCCGGCTCGAGCGGGCTCCAGCGATCGACATAGAGGACTTCATCCCAGCGGATCACCTCGGCGAGCTGCGCCGCACTGAGCGTCGCATCCAAGAGGAACTTTCCGGAATTGGCCGAATCGACACGCCCTCCGAGTTGCCGGATCTTGCTAGCCACCACCGGCTTTCCTCCGTGTCCGGATTCGAAGACCATGATGTTGTAGCGCCTCGGCGCCGGCGGCTGCTCACCGCGAAGCTCGTTGAGAACGAATTCCTCGAGGCGATATGCGGGATGAAACGGTCCGACCCAGCGCACGAAGGGTAGTTCTTCGACTTGTTTCCGCGTCGCCGGATTCATCTTGACGATATGCGCGTGATTTGCGAGAAAGCCGTAGACCGTTCCGCCGAGAGCACGAATGGCTGCACGGTACTCCGAAAGCGGCTGCGTCACGAAGTGCACGATGAAGAGATTCATTCCTTCATCGCTTGCAAATACTTCCGATACGGCCGGAACTTCTCGCAAAGGATCGAAATTCGCGTAGCGAAGCTTGAGCGTATAAGACGTCGCCTTACCGTCGCCCATCGCCGCGCCGTCTCGACCGATGGCGTAGAAAGGCGTGACGTTTCCGGCCGAATCGCTTTCGTTCCAAAGCGCCAATCGCGTGCCGGTCTCCTCTAACGTGATCAATTGCTGATCGCTGACCTTCTGCGTCGTCACATGAAAGGGCTCGCCGCCTGGAAGGCTGAGGCTGGTACGACCTTCGGCCGTGTGGACCTGCAGTCGAGCTCTTGCGTCCTCCGGCGGCGGATCCGCCGCCCACACCGTTGCCGTCGGCAGCAGGAAGAGTAGAAGAACGAGACAGCACGCCACAAGATCCGTCCGCACGATTGCTTTCATATCCGCTCTCATTTCGCCCTCCGAAAATCCGCATTCTTCGCGGCGCCCGACACCACGACCGATCTTTGCATACATCGACTACCGATCGTCGGCACCTTTTTTCTTACGGATGGATCCGAGGGAGCCAAAGAAGCGCCGCCCGCGGCGGCGCTTTCTTCGGCTTTCCGGCGCGATGGTGGGCCATGGCACGATCGCATTTGCCCACCACGCCTGAACCGGACGAATACGACGAGGAGCTAGGACGAGGAGCTAGAATGAATAAGAGAAGCCGACGGATACCGTACGGCCGGAGAGATCGATGGTGCCGAAACCATCGAAGTCGTCGGCAAGTTGATCATCGACACGCGTCCAGCGCCCTTCGACGAAGATCTTCCAATCGGCACTGATGGGAATGTCGAGACCTGCCATCAGGTAGCGACCCATCGTCACACCTCGTGCTTCGAAGCCGGCAGAGATGACTTCCGCCGGATCGACGTCGAAGTCGATGAAATCGCCGATCTCGTAGTAGTCCCACGAATAGAAACCGCCGCCGATGCCGACATAGGGGGTGAAAGTGCGTCCACGACCGAGGGGATAAAGAACGGCGGCAACGGTCAATGAAGACAAGCTGAGGCCTGCTTCGTGCACGACTTCGTCGCCGAAACCGTCCGTATAGTCTCGATAGCTGCGGCCGGTGGCGGATTCGTAGGAAGTACCGGAAACCTGCAGATCCCACCAATAGCTCAACCGAGCATTGAAATCTACGCCCCACTCGACGTCATCGAAGGAGGCTCGACTCCCGGTGAAGATGCCGAAGGAGTCGTCCCAGAAGGCGGAGCGGCCGTCGAGTTCGAAGACGCCGAGACGCAAGCGGAGTTGGTAGGCGTCGTCGGAACTCCGCTCGCCGCCCCGCGGATAGTGGCGGGTTTCATCGGCAAGCGCCGGCATCGCGAGCGATAGCGCGAGCAGCGCGAAAAAACCCGGTTGGCGAAAGATCTTTCGAGAACGTGGCGTCGTATTCGAGCGGGGCATGGTCCCCTCCTTTCAGCGGCACCCCCGGGAAAGGGGCTGGATTGTATTCCTAGATGCCCGTCCCAAAGCAACACGGATGCCAGTGCTGAAAGGATGGCGCACCGATCCGCCAAGTTATTCTTTCTACGCGTATTATGACCTGATCGCCCTGTGAGGACCGGCGCTCGGAACAGCGAATCGACCTCCGCAGAGGACGGGCTCGGCAAGGGGCGGGGACGGCGATCTTCGCCGGGGGAAATCCGACGATTGTCGCTGCTTTCGCATCCAGTCCGGCATATGATAACCGCGCCTCGATCGCCCGTTAGTCGATCTGCGAACCCGGGATCGAGCGGACGAACGCCACCAAGACGAGGTCGAAACTCAATCGAGAAAGGGGTCCCCAATGCATCGCAACCGCTCCACGAAACGTCTCCCAAGAGCAGCGCAAACCGCCGCCCTGCTCATTCCGATCTTCACCCTGGCATGTTCCGCTCCGAAAGACGCACCGAGCGAAGCGGAAGCCGCCCCGGCGGAGATCGCCGTTGCGGACAAGCGTGTGGCGATCGCCGTGCTCGAACCGCTCGGCGATTCCGGCGTACGCGGTCAAGTCGTCTTCACCGAGGCCGATGACGGCGTCCATGTGCAAGCCGATGTCTCGGGCCTGAAACCGGGCAAGCACGGCTTTCACATTCACCAGTGGGGAGACTGCTCCTCCGCAGACGGTAAATCGGCCGGAGGCCACTTCAATCCGGCCGGCGTCGATCATGCCGGACCGCTCTCCGAGACGGCCCATGCCGGGGATCTCGGCAATATCGAAGCGAGCGAAGAGGGCCACGGCAGCGTCGAGCATCACTCGAAACGCATCAGCATCGGCGGTGAAAACGACATTCTCGGGCGCGGCGTCATCATCCACGCGAAAGAGGACGATCTCACGTCACAGCCGACGGGTGCTGCAGGAGGCCGACTAGCCTGTGGAGTGATCCTCGAAGAAAATGCGGAAACCCAGCCCGTGCTCGCAGATTCCGAAGGCACCGACACGCACGAACACTGAGCGCAACGCACGAAACCCCGTTTCGCCGAGACGGTCCGCCAACTGAACGACCGACTACTCTTGCCGCGTTTCCCCGTGCGGTTCTTGCATGATGCCCGGGCGGCCGGGGAAGTCGCGGCGGTGGATGACGTCGGTACCGATCACAGCGGCCAAGAGATCGAGCGCGCGCGGACTCTTGGAAAGGGGACCTTCGATCATCACGCCCTCGACATGCGGGCGCAGTCTTTCGAGAAGATCGGTCGTGATTTCCAGGGAAACGTCGATCGCCCGACCTTCCGCCTCGCCTTCGCGCATCGCTTCGACCACATCTTTCGGTACGTCGACACCGGGAACTTCCTCCGCGAGGTACTCCACATCGCGCAAAGAGGTCGGGGGCCAGAGCGTTGCGATGACGGGCAAGCGCAGATCGGCTATCGCCTCGAGGAAAGAAAGCAACGCATCCACATCAAAGATCGGCGAGGTCAGAATCACGTCGGCTCCCGCATCGACCTTCCACTGAAGACGACGGATCTCTTCCTTGCGATCCGGGGCGCCGGGAGCAACTCCGACGAGCGTGAGGAATTGCGTCGGCCTGCCGATCCGTCGATCGCCGACATCGAGCCCGCAGTTGAGACGATGCACGACGTTGGTCAAACCGATGGCATCGACATCGAAGACTGTCGTCGACCAGACGGACTCGCCGACCCGCGGCTGCTGCCCGGTGACCAGCATCAGATTCCTCAAACCCAATGCGTGCGCGCCAAGCAGGTCCGCGTGCATGCCCAACAAGTTCCGGTCGCGACAGCTATATTGCAACACCGGCTCGAGACCGGCCGAGCGCACGGCCGAGGATTCATCGATCAGCCGCGCTAGCGCCAAGGGCGACAGACGTGCGGAAGAACGTGGGTTGTCCGGCACCATGACGGCATCGACACCCGCAGCAGCGATCCCATCGACGCGCTCGAGGATTTCCGAGACATCCAAACCATGCGGCGGACGCACCTCGATCATGGTCAAGAAACGGCCGTTGTGGATCTTGCGGGCAAGTTTGGAGCGGGACATCTGCGCCAAGGGCTCGATGGGTGTCGACACGTCGGGCGCTGAAACCGTGACGCGGGTACGCGCCTCGCGCGGTGCGACCCGGCCGATCGCCTGTCGCATCTCGGCGATATGCTCGGGCGTGGTCCCGCAACAGCCACCGACGATGCGCGCTCCCGTATCGGCAAACCTGCGCGCATACTGGGCCATATAGGTCGGCGTCGACAGATAGAGCGAGCGCCCCTCGACTTGGCGCGGCATGCCCGCGTTCGGCAGGGCGGCGAGCGGCTTGGACGAAGCGGCGGCCAAGTCTTCGAGCGCCGTCAACATCGGCGCGGGCCCGACCGAACAGTTGACTCCGATGACGTCGGCACCGGCTCCGTCAAGCTTTTGTCCAATCCAGTCGATCGGTACGCCTTCGGGCGTACGCCCCTCTTCGTCCACGGTCATCATGGCAACGAGCGGAAGAGCACCTGCAACGCGGCGACACGCGGCGATCGCCGCTTGAATCTCGACGAGGTCGCTGAACGTTTCCACCGTCAGTAGATCGACCCCTTCGTCGACGAGTGCCTGCACCTGCTCGGCGAAGATGCTCTCGGCTTCACCCACCGTCGTC
>JALUUK010000140.1 GCA_027021395.1 Acidobacteriota bacterium | reverse complement strand
GAAGTCTCCGCCCACGCGAACGATCGCTGCCGTATATCCGGCGAGAAAGAGCAGAGCCAGAACGGCTTGCGGCATCCACCGCGGCATGGGGCGGCCTTTCGCGCGACGAAACACCAACAGCCCAAACACGGCGAGCGGTGCGAGCAAGAGAACCCAGTACTGCTGATAGTACAAGTAAGCGTACTTGATTCCCTGTGAGTACCAACTCAGATCTCCCGACTTCGCGTAGTAGGTATTCGGGAAAAATTCACCGTAGTACCAAAGACGCCATGCCACGAACGGGCCGTATATCGAAAAGAAACACCCACCGTAGAGCAAGGCGGCCGACACCTTCCGACGGGCCCGCCAGAGGACCCAAAGCCCCGCCAAGAAAGCGAAGAATATTCCGTCGGGACGCGTCAGAGTGGCTGCTGCAAAGACACAGGCAGCGAGTATGAAGCGCCTTCCTTCCTGAGCTTCGCGAGTCAGGATCATGAACCCCGCGAGCACCAAGAAGATGAACATCGACGTCTCCAGCCCGCCGGTCGCGAACCCGCTCCAGTCGACATGCAGCGCGGCCCCGAGCGCGGCGATCGGCAGAACGGCGGCGCGTCTTCCATCGCTTTCACCGAGCCGCATCGCGTATATGCCGAGAAGGACGATGGATGCCAGATAGAAAAAAATACTCCATGCGTGGGCCCACCCCTCGATGGTGATACCCATCTTCAGGCCGAGCGCCATCAACATCGTCCAAGAGAAATTGGTGAATCCTTCGACACGCTCTCCGAGATTGAAGACCAGTCCATGCCCCTCGACGAAGTTCTTGGCGTAGCGGAACGATATATAGGCATCATCGGTCAGCCACATTTGTTCGACGGCCGCTGCGAATCCCACGATCAGAGCGACTGCCAACATGAGGCGTTGGATCAGAGGTGAGCGAAAACCTTCCGCGGACAAGTCGGGATCTCCCTTCGGCCCGAAGCAGACGGGAGCTTACCGCCATTCATCGACGAAGAACAGTCCGGAAGCCGAGCGCGAGAGTTCCTCCCACCGCGCCCGGGCCGAAAGCGCATATCCTATGCCTGGAGCAAGTGCGGGCCATCGGCCGCTTCGGCTGCTTTCGGTGGAACGCAGTGTAAGATACCGCTGCTCCGCTTGGGAGAGAGGGAACGTGGCCGGGACGGAAAACGGCGCTTCGACGCCGGCGATCGTGCGATGGAGGGCTCTCGACGTCCTGACCGGGATGGCGGCGCTCGTCTTCATCGGCGGATACCTTTTCGTCGCACTCTCGCGCATGAGATACGCCTTCGAAGTGGAATGGATGGAAGGCTGCTCGGTTGAACATGTGCGACGAGTTCTCGGCGCCGGGGCGCTCTACGACGCACCGAGCCTCGACTTCGTACCGTACATCTATCCACCGCTCTACTTCTACGCTTCCGCGCTGCTTGCGAAAATCAGCGATCTCGGGCTGTTCCCGCTGCGCTTGCTTTCCTTCGCGGCCTCCATCGTCAACATCTTCCTGATCTTGCGTATCGCATGGAGGGAAAGCGCTTCGCTTCGGGGCGGAGTGCTCGCCGCCGCTTTGTTCTCTGCGACCTTCTATCTGGCGGGATCTTGGTTCGACATCGCGCGCGTCGATTCGCTTTTCCTCGCCTTCCTCCTTGGCGGGTTCTACGTCTGGAGATTCTCATCCTCGCAGATCGGCGCGCTCGCCGCTGCGCTCTTCTTCGTCCTGGCTTTTTTTACCAAGCAGACGACCGCGATGATCGTGCTGCCGCTCTTGGTGCACGCCGTCGTCTTTCGCGGCCGCCGAGGCCTGCTGCTAGCCGGCACGACCGGCGTGGGGATTATCGCGGGCGTCTTGGCGCTCGACTCCGTCTACGGAGGATGGTTCTCCTACTATGTCTTCACCCTTCCCGGAAACCATGCCTGGACATGGGACATGCTCTTGGGGTTTTGGCAGGGCGATCTCTTCGGACCGCTCGTTCCGGCTTGCCTCGCCGCCATGCACTTCTTTTTCGGCCTCCTGCGCGGCCGCGAGGCCGACGAGATCTTCTTCTGGCTGGCCGGCGCCGTGGGTTTCATCGGCGCCGCTTGGCTTTCTCGGCTTCATGTCGGCGGCTACGTCAACGTCAACATGCCCGCCTACGCGATGGTGGCCGTGATGGCGGGAATGGCGTGGGCTCGCCTTCCCGACGAATGGCTGAAAGCTTCCGCCTCCAAACGATGGATTACACCCGTTTTGGCTCTGCTCCTGCTCATCCAATCCCTGTTGCTCTTCCAAGACCCGCGACGGCAGATTCCCACCCCGGCAGATCGCGCGGCGGGCATGGCGTTTCTCGCAGAACTCGGTCGACTCGACGGCGAAGTCTTCGTTCCCGGGCAGTCTTTCATTCCCACCCTCGCCGGCAAGAGATCGCATGCGCATGCCATGGCCATCTTTGACGTCATCCGCGGAGACGATGGCGAAGTCGGCCGGCGCTTCGCCGAGGAGATCCACGACGCGCTCGATTCCAAGCGCTTCCGCTGGATCGTCATGCACGACCCTCGCGCCGAAGTCGGCTGGCTGCCCCCCATCTTCAACGAGCGTTATTTGAAGCGCCCGCAGCCCGTCTTTCGCACGCCCGGTGTCTTCCTGCCGGTCACGGGAATCCAACGCCGACCTGATTTCGTCTTTCCGGCCCGTTGAGCGATGACGGACCACTTTCCATCGGATCGACGAGAGCGATCTGCGAGCGACGGGTGGTTTCTCCTCGCCTTCGCAGCACTTGCACTCGTCGCGCTCTATTCCATCTGGGGCGGATTCTACCTGCCGATGGTCGACCTTCCGCAGCATGCAGCACAGATCGGAACGTGGACCGACCTCGGTCGTGCGGAATACCGTTTCCGTGACCACTTCGAGATCAACTGGTTCACACCCTATCTGCTGGGCTACATGCTCGCGCGTGCGCTTGCAACGATGGTACCGCTTTGGGCCGCACTGAAGATCGTGATCTCCCTTTCCGTTCTGGGAATCCCGCTCGGCATGCTCGGTTTGCTTCGGCGCAAGGGCCTAGATCGATGGTGGGCGCTGCTCGGTTTCCCTCTGGCCTTCGGTTTCGCTTACGGCTTCGGTTTTTTCAACTACATCCTGGCGATACCCATGGGCCTCTTCTTCCTCATCAGAGCCTGGGACTACTCCCGTAAGCCCACCGTTCAGCGCGGAGTCCTGTTGGCTATCTTGGGCGCGCTGCTTTTCGCCGCGCATGCCCTCGTTCTCGGCCTGTGTGGACTCGTCGCCGCCTCATTCGTTCTCGCCCATGCGCGAAACCTGCGCGAGATCCTCCGACGCCTCGTGCCGTTGCTTTCCCTCTTACCGGTCATCGGGCTGTGGCTCTATTCGACCGCCTCGCGCGGCGAAGCCGCGCTCGCACAAGTTCCCAACGAATGGAAAATCGGTTTCGCCAGAATACGGCAACTCCCGGAAACCTTGGCCGGCGGCGACGGCGATCTCTTCGCGCTCTTTCTCGGCGCGCTGTGGATCTTCTGGCCGATTCTCTGGGGTTATCGTCCCGACAAACGCGTCGCCTCCTCGCTCCCACTGACCGTCGTGACCCTTCTCTTCTTC
>JALUUK010000139.1 GCA_027021395.1 Acidobacteriota bacterium | reverse complement strand
CGTCGCGGCGACTATTTGATGGCGGAATGCATCGGTCCGGAACTCGATCAACCGCAGTGGACCGACGACGGGCGTCGCCCCGTTCCCGGAGACATGCTCTGGTACTTGATCCGCACCGAATCCAACCCGTGCAGCCGCAGCGATTGGGGCCCCACCAACCGCGACCGCACGATCGAAATCTGCCGCTAAGGGACGAAGCCGATGAGCAGAGATCGTCACACTCGCTTGCCACAGCGCCCTCCGGGGTCGCACGTCCCGCCCGACGAAAACCGAGCGCCGGCCGCGCGACCAGAACTTCGCCCAGCACTCTGAGGGTCGGCTTCCGGGCGAAGGCCGCTTTTCCTTGGGGTTGCCGGAGACCGTCAACGGCACCGAGCAGCAAGGATCCGGCGGCGGATCTCGAACGCGCGACCGGCGTCCGTGCGGCATCGTCGAGAACTTTCTTGCTCGGATGATCGTCTCAACACCCTGAATGGTGGCCGTCATCGTCCACCGTGCGGCATCGTCGAGAACTTTCTTGCTCGGATGATCGGCCGGTGTCTTGGGAGAGGGGTGCGGTGCGGGCGAGCATCGAGATCCCATGCCGGAATCGTGGGCAGGGGCGGGGAAGGAGGGTATCGTGCCTCGATGTTTACGGGACTGATATCCGATGTCGGGCGAGTCACGCAGGTGCGCGGGCGCGGTGACGGATTGCGCATCGCCATCACCCATCGGCTGGAAGGCGAAGAGATAGAGACCGGCGAGAGCGTGGCCGTCGACGGCTGCTGCTTGACGGCGCTCGGCGTTTCGCGTGGTCGCTTCGAGGCCGATCTCTCCCGGGAGACCGTTTCGAAGACGGGGGGCCGCGCACGCTGGCGGGTCGGACGGCGGGTCAATCTCGAACGGGCCTTGCGTGCGGGCGACCGCCTCGGCGGGCACATCGTGCAGGGACATGTGGATGGTTTGCTTCGCCTGCTCGGACGCGAATCACAAAGATCGGGAGGGGCGCTCTTCCGCTTTTCCTTGGCGGAGGAATCGGCGCATTTCGTCGTGCCGAAGGGCTCGATCTGTCTCGACGGGGTGAGCCTGACGGTGGCCCGGCTCGGCGCGGACGATTTCGACGTGGCGCTGATTCCCGAGACCTTGCGAGCGACGACGCTCGATCTACGCCGCCCCGGCGATGCGTTCTTGGTCGAGTACGATGTTCTCGGAAAATACGTCGAGCGCATGTTGGCGCGCGGCGAGACGGGGAATTCACTTCGTCGCGATCCGTGACGGTTTCCGTGTAGGGGTATCGGAAGATGTCTTTCAGCAGCATAGAAGAAGCGCTCGAAGAGATTCGCCAAGGCCGCATGATCGTCGTCGTCGACGACGAGGATCGCGAAAACGAAGGCGATCTGACCATGGCGGCCGAGAAGGTGACGCCCGAAGCGATCAATTTCATGGCCACCCATGGGCGCGGCTTGATCTGCTTGCCGATGACCGAAGAAAAACTAGCTGAGCTGCAACTTCCGCTGATGGTCGCCGAGAACCAGACGAAGTATCAAACGGCGTTTTCGGTCTCCATCGAAGCTCGGGTCGGGACGACCACCGGGATCTCGGCAGCCGACCGGGCGACGACGATCCTCACCGCCGTGCGGGAAGATTGTCGTCCGCGCGACCTCGTGCGTCCCGGGCACACCTTTCCGCTGCGAGCCGTCGATGGAGGTGTGCTGCGCCGAGCGGGACAGACCGAGGCGGCGGTGGATCTAGCGCGACTGGCCGGACTGACCCCGGCGGGTGTGATCTGCGAGATCATGAACGACGACGGCACGATGGCCCGCGTGCCCGATCTCGATGCTTTCTGCCGCCGGCACGGCTTGAAGATGATCACCGTGGCCGATCTGATTCGCTACCGGATGGAGAACGAGCGTCTCGTCCGCGAGATCACCTCGACCGATTTTCCCTCGGAGTACGGAACCTTTCGTCTGCATGCCTTCGAAAACGAGGCCGACGGTCATGTCGATCTGGCTCTTAGCCGCGGCACGATCTCGGCGGATGAACCCGTGCTCGTCCGCGTCCACAGCGAGGACTTGCTCGACGACGTCTTCGGCGCCGCGGCCGGGCCGAATAAGAACCTCTTGCAACTGGCGATGCAGGAAATCGCGCGCGCGGAGAGCGGCGTCATCGTCTATCTGCGACAGGAAGGGCGCGGGCCGCAGCTTCGCGAGCGACTCGAAGCTCTGTCACGGGGCGAGAGCGACGCCGTTTCGGCTTCGACACAGCCTCGCACTTTCCGGCCGGACCAGCGTGAATACGGCATCGGCGCCCAGATTCTCGTGGCGCTCGGCGTTCGGCAGATCCGCCTGCTCACCAACAATCCACGTCACTTCATCGCCGTCGCCGGCTACGGCCTAGAGATCGTGGAACAGGTGCACCTCGGCGCGGCTTGACCTCGTGTCGCCCCACGCCATCGGAACGATGATTCCGGTATATCATTCGGCGCTCGAGCCGAGACGATGGGTGAACGATCCCGCTCGCGCCCGACCGTTCCCGGTGGAGAGCTTCGTGAGGGTTGCAGGTCGGAGACCTGCGCGATTCGGAACGCGACGCTCGAGGCGCGCGGGTTCGTGCTTTCGATGGAAAAGGGGTCTTTTCGAGGGCGAGTGACGGCAAAGTGACGACGCGCGGAGGTGAGGATTCGGGCGGGAGGATGCCGGCGTGGGCGCTCTTCGCATCGTTGCTGCTGCTCGTCGGCGTCTCGAGTTGGCGCAGCATCGCCGACTTGGACTACGGCATCCACCTCGCCGGCGGGCGGTGGATCGTATCGCAGGGTTGGGTGCCGAGCACCGACCCTTTCACCTGGACCATAGCGGATCACGAATACGTCGCCTACCACTGGCTGTTTCAGGTCTTGCTCTACGCGGCCGATCGACTCTTCGGCCTAGCCGGGCCCATCGCTTTGCGAGCCGCCGCCTTGGTGGCGACCTTTCTCTTTCTAGCCGACGTGCTGCGACGCCGGGGGGCGAAGCCGATCCTTGCAGGGGTCTGCGGTCTGCCGGCCATCCTGGCGAGCGAATGGCGCTTCGTCATGCGTCCGGAATTGGCGAGCACGCTCTTTCTGGCGGCGACGATCTGGGTCGTCGAACGCGCACGGAGCGATGACATTCGGTGGCTCTGGTGCTTCGTCCCGATTCAGATGCTTTGGATCAACACGCATGTCTTCGTCTTCGGCTGGGCCGTGCTTTTCTTCTATCTCTTGGGCGACCGGCTGCGAACGAAGGCCATCGACGGCAGATGCCTTGCGCCGATCGGAGCGGCTGCCATCGCCCTCTTCCTCAACCCCTATCACTATCGCGCCGTCTTCTATCCCTTGCTCTTGGCCACACGCCTAGACTCCGACAACCTCTTTGCCGGGCAGATCTCTGAACTGACTTCGCCGTTTTCGTTGGCCACCGACCCGCGTTTTCCGTTCACGATCACGCTGCAATTGCTTTGCTACGAGGTTCTGCTTGGGCTCGCCTCGCTCGCTCTGATCGGCCTGATTCGGCGTCGTCGTTTTGGGGAGATCTTGATGCTGCTCGTTTTCGGGGCGCTCTCCGTCATGGCCGTTCGCAATATCCCGCTTT
>JALUUK010000138.1 GCA_027021395.1 Acidobacteriota bacterium | reverse complement strand
CCTAGTGCCCATGGGAATTGTGGGTTCCGCTGAGCTGCGATTCGAACACGGAGATGTGGTTCGCTTCGGAATGGATTGTACTTCCTGCCATTCACTGCCGTCGGCCGAAGAAGGGCGGGTACCACGGGAGCGGTGCTTGACCTGCCACAATGAGCCGTCGAGACTCGTCCGTTACGAGGAAACGGTGGAGATGCACCGAACGCACGTCACGGATCACAAAGTCGACTGCATGAACTGCCACCTCGAAATCGAGCACGCTTCCGGCGGACTGCGTGATCCGGACCCGACAAGTTGTTCCGTCTGCCACGACCAAGGGCACAATGCATCCAGCGAGCTCTATGCGGGTATCGGCGGCAAAGGAGTGCCCGCCAAGCCGGATGTGATGCACCGCGCCGGCGTACGTTGTGAGGGATGTCATCTGGATATTGGTCGCGGGGCCGGAGCCAGAAAAGCAGGAGAAGCATCTTGCATGAGCTGTCATGGGCCGGGTTATCGAAAGATCTACCGGGTGTGGTCGAAAACCCTTCAAGAACGAACTCTGGCGGTGGACGAGCAACTCGAGAAGACCATACGTAGCCTGGGATCGCCTACGCCGATCCAGATAGCAGATGCTCGGGCCAATATCGATCTCGTGCGTCGGGGGAAAGGTGTCCATAACTTCGAGTACAGTCTCAGCCTGCTCGATGCCGCCCACCGGCAGATCAACGAAGCGAGAACGGCGCGCGGGAAGACACCCCTAAGTACTCCCTGGCTCGTCGCACCCTACGCATCGGATTGCCTCGAGTGTCACGCCGGCGTGGAAACCCTGCAGCTCAGGGTATTCGGACGCAGTTTTTCACATTCGACCCACATCGTCGCCCAAGGAATAGAGTGCGGGCGATGCCACTCAACTCACGGCGAACGGGATGCTGAAGACCTCCCGCTGCTCGCGCTGCAGACGATTGCGGATTGCTCGGAGTGTCACCACGAAGAAGTTTCGCGAGGTGCTTGTCGCGATTGCCACGGCAGCTTGTTCAGCCGGGTCTTTGAGACCGAGCACGGATCTTTCAAGCATTCGATCCATGTCGAAGAAATGGAGATAGCCTGCGAAGATTGCCACGTTCAGTTTCCGAGCGGTATCGCTTCCGCTAGCAGAGAAACTTGCGCGGAGTGTCACGATTGAGGTCCACGTGGAGGGGTCGCGAGCGGAGGAAGATCGTTTCGAAGTGGAGCGGACCGAGAGCGGTCTGAGCCATTCGGTCTAGGCGGTGCGGGAAGGAGGAGATGCGGGTGCGTCTTCGCGAGTCGGCGGCGAAGGGGGGAGCCGTTCGTCAGGGTCGCAAGGTAGGAGTTTTTCATCGGAACCGCTCGGATATTCAATCGCATTCGGGCCGAGTTCGTCGTACGCGGCTCGATGCGTGGTTTTCCATACCTTGGCCGATTGCCGTCCGTCGAGCCAGACAGAGCTGAACGGGTATTCCGAGGGTAGTAGGACAACGTAGAAAAAATGCCAGACGAATATCGCGGATACCGCGAGGATGGCCTCATAGAAATGAATCACCTCCGAAACTCTTACGATCGACGAGGGAAACCATGAGGTGGCGGCGACCGGGAACCAAAGCACCAATCCGGTCAGGGTCATGATGATCGTGCCCCAAATCACCGCCCAATACTCGGTCTTCTGCGTGTAGTCAAAGGTACGAAATGCCGGGCGCTCCTTGCGAAACCCAAGGTTGAAGGCAATGTTCTGTATCGCTTGCGAAACGTCCCATCGGCGGGGTGCCATCTCACGAAGCGCCCGTCGGCCGCGTCGACTCAGTAGCATCCAGAGCGCGTGGAAAACGGATTGTACGACGAGCACGATCGCGAACCAGCGATGCACTTCGGCGCGCAATGTTTCGCGACCGCCCAAGCCGATCGCACGAACCCACCATGAATCAGGAAAGCGCAGGGCAAAGCCGGTGATCGCGAGCGCAAGGAAAGTGATCATCAATCCCAGGTGCTGGTAGCGCTCGGCACGATGCCACCGCTGAACATACGGCTCCTGCCGCCGCCGCCGCAGTACATGGCGAAACTCATATCGGGCAACAATCAGGTTATGAACCAACATCCCGCCCAGAACGACGATGATCAATGTGACGTAGAAGATGCGGACCCAGTCGTGAATACCTCGCGCGCTGGCGGCACCTTGATGCGTGTAGCTTTGTGCGAATCCAGTTGTCGCGTTCGCGTGACATCTCCGGCATGTAGCGACCACCTGGGAAGGGTGCACGCTGGAGGCTGGATCGAGTGTAGAACGGACTTCATGCACGTTGTGGCAATCGGTACAGGTTGCGGCAATGGTGCTTCCGCGATCGACGGCCCAGCCATGGTAGCTGTCGAGGTAGCTTGGAACCACGCCTGCGGAGACGCCATATCTGGCGACGATCTCTGGGTCCGAGTGGCAGTTACCGCACACTTCTCTGGCACGGTGATCGGCGCTGACACGAGCTTTCGGATCGAGATGATTCTTGATCACATGCTCATCATGGCAATCAGTGCATGTCGGCGCATCGTCAAGGCCATGCGCAACGGCACGACCGTGGACCGAAAGCTCATACTCGTCGGCGATAGCTTCGTGACAGTTCCCGCAAGTTGTCGCGAGGTTGGCGTGATTGGTGGTCGATAGTGGGTCGCGCGCGTGCCGCAGATTGTGAGATCCGTGGCAGTCCGTGCATACCGCCGTCTGTAGGCCCTTTTTCCAACCCTCGCCGTGTACCGAATCGAGGTAGTGCGGAAGTGCTATCGGAAGACGAACGAAATCTCTTGTGACAGCTTGCCTGTCAGCGTGGCATCGGCCGCACAGAATCGGGATATTCGCCGGATGAACCGGTGCAGCGAGATCATCGACGGGGAGCACGGCGTGCGATCCATGACAGTCGACGCAGGTCGCAGCCTTTTGGTCACCCCGAATTCTCGCTAGATCGTGCGTGCTTCCGCGATACTCTTCAGCCGCATCGTCGTGACACGTACCGCAGTCCACTTGCGCGTAGTCTAGGAGGTGCGGTATGTCCTCGTAGTCTCCGGGAGAGCTGTGGCAGTCGGTGCATTCGAGATCGGAGTGAACGCTTGACTGAAAAGCCGGTGTGAGGACGCCGACAAGCCGTCCGTCGTTGCTTTCAAGGTTGGCATCATCGTGGCAGTCCAAACACGCATCGTTACCGGTCTGCGCGGCTAGGTGCGCAGTGGCTAGTGCCAGAATGAGGGGAAAAAGCGGAAGAAAATGGGTGCGGTGAGTACGGTCACTTCTTCGATTTCCCGCGTATGCGGCGCGGTATCCACCCTGAAGCTTGGTGCGGATTCTCAAGATCGGGGCCCTGATCATCGTACCGATCACCTATGTCATGAGTGTACCGCACTCGGGACCTTGAACACAAGTAATCGGCAAGCCCTCATGGCGCAGCACTTCTCCATAGTCGCCATTAGGCGGTGCCGGAACGGCGGGTTTTCTACCGCGAAGGCTCCTGTATGTCTCGACGAAGCGGCGTCGGCATCACCCTAGAACGTCGAATGCATTCGAACGGGAAAAGGATCGCGACGAAAGCGCAGCGCGAGTCGGATCATCGCAGCTAGAGCAAGATCGCTCCCGCACGAGTGGCCTAAGAAACGGGCGAGCCCGAATGGTTGGGCCTGTCGCCCCCTATCCCGCCGTGTCAGGATGTCTCCAGCGCTGCGCCGGGATCAAATCGATCGAAGGTCGAGCCAGCGATCGGGACTTCGCGCCTAGGATGCATATCGTGGCAGTGAGATCGGCGCTTCATCAGCCATCAAAGAACGACGAGCGTCTGTATGTGCGAGTGCACGGATCCGATGACGGCGGGTGGCAGGCGCGGTCAAGGCTGTAACGGGGCGGAGGGCTCGGTTGGTCTCGCTTCGGTTTCATAGATCTTGTCGATGCGGAGATGGCCGGTCAGCACGGGGATGGAGACTCGGACGAAGATGGTATAGAGCAGCAACCCGATGGCCCAAATCCCGAGGCATATCTGGATCTCGTCCCAAGTGGGATGGTATTCCACGATTTCGCCGATGGGGGAGGGGATGAAGGCCGGAATGACGAGACCCATGCCCTTCTCGATCCAGATTCCACAGATCATCGCGACGCACGCAGTGCCGATAGCCCAATCACGCCGTCGCAAGGGGGAGTAGAGTATGAGGAGCGCGGCCGAGTTCAGTGCGATCGACGTCCAAATCCAAGGAACCAGCGTCGTGTGACCGTGAAGGCCGAACATGAGGTAATGCGCCGATGCGGCATGGGCCGAGTCTGTATAGAACTCGGTGAAAACCTCCGAGCCGAGCAAGAAAAGATTGATCGTCAGGGCAACCGTTAGAATCAGCCGAAGCAACTCAATCGCTCGATCGTGGACGGCAAAGCGCGTCGTACTGCGAATGACGAAGAGAGTCAGAACGATGAAGGCCGGTCCCGCGGCGAACGCGGAGGCCAGGAAGCGCGGCGCAAGCACCGCGGAATTCCAGAAAGGACGGCTGCCGAGTCCGGAATAAAGAAAGGCTGTGACCGTATGAATGCTCAAAGCCCAAGCGATCGCGACGAAGACGAAGGGGATGTAAAACCAGCGTGAGGGTTCGCGATTGCAATAGGCGCTATAGATCAGGTATCCACAGATGTGTAGATTGAGAAGCAAGTAACCGTTGAGAACGATCACATCCCAAGCGAGAACGGAGATCGGAAAATTGAAACGGAAGAGCAAGTGCATGAAGCGATCGGGGCGACCGAGGTCGACGGTGATGAACAGCAGGCACATGATGATTGACGCTACGGCGAGCAACTCGCCGAAAATGACGAGTTCGTGCATGTCCTTGAACTTGTAGATATAGACGGGAATCACCAGCATCACGGCCGCGGCGGCCATCCCTACCAGGAATGTAAAGTTTGCGATGTAGAGACCCCACGAAACGTGATCACTCATTCCTGTGACGGCGAGGCCGTGGACGAATTGTCCCGCGTAGGCGTGGATTCCGAACAGCGCGACGATGGTGAGGATCAACATCCACAAGTGATAGCGCCAGTCCCCGACGAAGCTCAGTCGGAAGCAGCGCCAAAGGAAGCGAATATAATTCTTCACGCTGGCTCCTCCTGACCCTCAATCCATTCGGGAATGTCGGTTTGAGGCGTTCGTTCATCGAAATAGTAGAAAAACCGCGGTAGGGTGCCTAGGTCCTCTTTGAGAACAAAAATACGTTTAGACTTGAGGATTTCGGAGACCTCGCTGTGAGGGTCGAGCACGTTTCCGAATTTTCGAGCACCGGTGGGGCATGCTTCGAGGCACGCAGGCATTTTGCCCTTCCGAGTTCGGTGTAAACAAAAATGACACTTCTCAACGACGCCTTTGGGACGTGGGCGATTGGAGAGGTAGCTCATCTCCGGATTGAGACGCTCGGCTTCGACGTCGGGATTGGCCGCAAGTTCCTTGAGGCTGGCTAGCCGCGGTTCAGAGAAGTTGAAGCGACGGGCCCAGTAGGGGCAAGCAGCCATGCAATAGCGGCAACCGATGCACCAGTCGTAGTCGATGACGGTGATGCCGTCCGGCTCCTGCCATGTGGCCTCGACGGGGCACACTTTCACGCAGGGAGCATTCGCGCACTGGTGGCATTGAACCGGTAGGTAAAAGTGATCTTTGTCGGGAACTTTCTCATCGCCGTAGTGGTGATTCCCGCGCTCGAGATCGAGGGAAGTGCGCGGCATTTCGATGACGCGAATATACTGAATCTCAGGGACGCGACTTTGGTTGTTCTCCCGGACGCAGGCGTAGACGCAGGCTCGATTGCCGTTGCAGCGGCTCAAGTTGAGGGCATAGACGAACTCGACGCCATCCATGGGGGCAGGGGCGGAGATGTCGGCATCGACTCCATAGTTCTCCTTGACCTCCATTCGCACGCGCGCTAAGACTTCATTCATCTCTTCGCGCGACATCTCCTTGTAATGCTTTTGAAAGAACTGCTTGGCTGAATAGCCGTGCTTGGCGTCGACCATTTCGCGTAAAGGGCTCAGAGCTGCGCCGAAGGCGACGGCGCCGGTAGCCAATCCCGCGGCGTGTCGAAGGAAAGAGCGTCGCCCCGAATCCACCGTGGGTGGTTTCGGCAAGGACGATTCGTCCCAACTCATTCACGTTCTCCTTCCGCGGGTGCACCGTGCGGGTCGTCTGTCCCGTCTTGGTGAGTTCTTGGTTCACCGTACATCCAGTGATCGAGCGGCCCCTTGCCTCTCTCTTTGCCTTCGGGGTGGACACCTTCCTTTTTCTCCTTGGCCACCATGCGCAGCGTTCGCGGAGCAGGCATGGGGTAGACCTGCTCGAAAGCCGGAGAATGTGGGTCGTGGCAATTGTTGCAGCGCAGGCGTGTCAGCTTATCGGAGGTGGGGATCCACGAACCGAGCGTCTTGCCGTGAATGCCTTTCTGCCAGTCCCTGAAGGTGGGACCATGGCATTTGGCGCAGAGCAGTTCGGGTGTTTCGAAGGGAATCCAGGTCCCGTCGTGCCGCACGAAGCGTTCACGATTCTTACGGCTGTGGCAGTTGTAGCAGCGGTCGTTGGCGCCGTGCTTGAGAACGATCTCGTCGTGTCGTTTGAGGTGCTCGGGAACTTTGCGCTTCGATTCGAAGAGGCGATGGCAGGCATTGCAGCGCATCTCGAAACCGGAGATCTCGGTGACGGGCGCGCTCGGGCGCGGAGCTTTCGGCAGGGGTGCGAGGAGCGAGGCATCGATACCTGCCGGTTCCTCAAAGGGAATCACCGGCTCGGGTTCGTAGGCGTAGAGCCACCACGCGGTGAGCAAAAAGAGCAAAGGAATCAACCAGCGAAACCACGGCGGCGAATGAAGCCCGCCAGGCGGGAGTTCGCCGCCGTCGCGGCCGGGGTGTGATCGAGACATGCTTCACCTTACGATACGGACGGCTGCCTAGCCAGAACCTTGCCACCTACCCTTCGGCCGCGCCGAACGCGTTGCAGTGAGTCGCCAAAGCGCGGAAACAGACGGAAGTTCGACGAACGATCTGCTGCAAATGCCTCAGCGAAGGCGAGCGCTCCGCTTCACCGCCGAGCGTATTGGGGCATTTCCTGGCGAGTTGTGAGTGAGATCGCGCAGAGAAGTCGTCGAGAAAGAAGTCAGCACACCTCGGTTAGCAGGACGGTCGGTCAGGTGTGCGCGTGCGGTCAAGTGCAGCGTTCGGCCACGAACCGGCCGATCTTCTCCAGCGAGCGAAGGTCGTCGAGTTCGAGCGTCTCGATTTCGACGCTGACGCCGAAGCGCTGTTCGATCTCGAAAAGCATTTCGACGAAGGAGAGCGAGTCGAGCAAGCCGGTCTCGATGAGGTCCGTATCCGGAGAAGGAAGTTCGATGCCCAACTGCTCCGTCAATACCTGGGTCAACTCGCGTTGAATCTTGTCGTTGCTCATCTTGCGTTCTCCAGATCGCTTGCAGCCTGCTTGAGCGCCAATTCGAAGACGAGCTTCTGGTGCAGCAGCTCTTCCTTGTCGGAGGGAATATCCGTGATGAAGGTCCGAAAGCCCACCTTGATATAGCGGGCGACGATGCTCGCAATCTTGTGGTAGTCGCCCACCAGATAAGGGCAGAACGTCTTGTAGTTTTGGAACGGGGTCATCCAATAAGGATAGGACTCTGTCAGTTGATCCTGGTCAAGGCTCGTGAGATCTTTGTGCCATTTCGAATCCGAGGTCTTCATGGCCATCTGATGCACGAGCTGGCCTCGGCGATCTTCTTCGAAGCGGGTTCGGCCGATTTCCCAGGCTTCCTCTTCGTCGTCCCGGGCAATGATTCCCACGCGCAGCCCAAAGTTGATTCCCTCTTCGAGAGGCTCTTCTTCGTAGCAGTCCACGGGTTTGGGGTAGCGTACCGCCACTGCATCGAGTGCTCGCGCGGCGGCCATTCCTGCCTCCGACGAACCGGACATCAGCACCAACGGACTGAGCGCGCTCTCGAGAGGCGGGTGCATCTTGACGTTCTTGATTCGGTAGTATTCGCCCTCGTAGGTCACGGGCGTTCCGCTACCATCGAGGAGCTTCTGTATCACCTGGGTATATTCCACCATGCGGTCATAGCGATTGTCGTGCGGGGTCGGGTCTCCAAGGGCGATGAGATCGTTGCGGAATGCACCCGCAAGCATGTTTAGCGCGATGCGACGACCGTAGAGATGGCCGAAAGAGGCGATGGTCTTGGCGGCCCAGTATGGGTGCATATAGACGGGTTGCGTGGCGATCAGCGGGATGAGCTCCCGCGTGTTCTCGATGACGATCTGGGCGATCTGCCAGTTGTTGACCAGCGAATTGTCGATGTAGACCAAGATCCCGTCGAAGCCGCACTGTTCGCTCCACGTCGCCGCGTCGATCACCTTGCGGAGGTAGGTTTCGCGACCTTCGGAATAGAATCCCGGCCTTTGGATGGCAGCGGGGTCCGTGCTGCTGGCCGGGCAGGTCGTGTAAAGCTGTATCGAGAGATCCGAGGATCTGGCTTTCATCAGCACTTCTCCTTGGGACGTTCGGCAAGCTTGCCGCAAGCGGGAGAGGCAAAGTTATACGTTCTGATACCTCTCAAGCAAAGGGCGGGAGTAGGTCGGTGGGAAGAATCCTTCCAGCCGAGCCGTTTCTTGCGGACGTTTCTATCGCGAATTTCGCCCGCACGCCCTTCTTGGATCGTTGCTTCAGGCGAACATCAGCGAGGAGAAACGGAGTTAAAGCAAAAAAGGAGCGAAAATACGAACGGCGGTCCTGCTGGACGAAAGGAGCCTTTCGGCCGGTTCTTCCGTCCGCGAATGCGGCGTTTCGGCACTGGGATTCCGGGCCTGCGCTAGGGCCGTTTTCGTTTCACGATCTTTGCGGAGAACCCGCGAGGATCAAGGGTTTTCGGCCGACATGGAAGACAAGAAGCCATTGTGTCGGTGGGGAGCGCGATGATACTCTTGACCATCGTCACGGAGGCCGACCCGCTCATGTCGAAGCAAACCCGAGTTCTACTCGCCGATGGCACGCGTTTGCTCGACAAGCTGCAGCACACGGCTTTTGACCGCTCGAGCATCATCGTCCGAATCTCGGCGATCGGGGAAGATATCGCACAGGCAGCGCGGGAATGGCTCCCGGATGTGCTCTTGCTTGAAGAGGGGGAGTCCTGTCCCGAAGCATTGGAGATATGCCGTGCGATGCGCCGTCAGCCTGAGACGGCGATGGTGCCGATCATTCTCGTCGGCTTGGCGATCGACCGGAGTCGTGCCGCTCGTGCCGGGGTTTCGGTCTTCATTCCCCGCCCCGTGACTCGACGCGATCTTCGCGAAGCCTTGCGTCGCGTGGTGGAGGTCGCAGATCGTGTCGCGATTCGTCGCGAAGTGAGGATTCCCGTGGAGTTGTTGGTCGAAAGTCGTGAAAAGGAGACGGGTGGGTCTTCTGGAGAAGTGATCGACGGGCTCTGCCTGGATCTTTCGCTCAGTGGAGCATTCGTCGAACTGACTCGACGCCAAGATCCCGGGACTCGGGGCCAGTTGCTGCTTTCGGCCGGGGCACGAGATCTGCGGCTCGACACGGAAATCGTCCGCTACGGCCCGGGCGCATTCAGTGTTTTCGGTGCGGGCCTGCGTTTCGTGAATCTCGATGCGACGACCGGGGGGATACTCTCCCGCTTCGTTCGGCGCGTCGGCGAGCGACGACAGGTCCCGCGGTCCGGGGCCGAGGGGCAGCAGTGAGATGAGCGCACATGGACGCATTCTCCTAGTCGATGACGATCGAGAAATACTGGAGATGACAGAACTGTTGCTCGCCAAGCAGGGATACGAAGTCCTCGTCGCATCCAGCGGTGAAGAGGCGCTCGATATGGCTCAGGACAGCCTACCGCATTTGATTCTCCTCGACATCAATATGCCGGGCATGGATGGCTGGGAGGTCTTGCGTCTCTTGCGCGAGGACGAATCCACGAGGGACCTGCCGGTGATGATGTTCTCCGTACAGTACGAGGTGCGGGACAAGCTGCACGCCATGCAGCAAGGAGCGCAGGACTACGTCACCAAGCCGTTCGATACGGAGCGATTGATCGCCAAGGTTCGGCAGGTGGTGCCTGCGATCACGGGAGGTTCGCAGTGAAGACGGATGAACGACTCGATGCGCGACGTCTTCGGAGGGAATACCTGCGTTTTCGGGCGGCACTGCGCGACCCGAACACCGACCTCTACACGTACACCGTCTATTTCGATCGGGTCAGAGCTTTGCTTCAGGATCGACCGGCGATCGGTGTGCTGTGGGTCGGCTTGGGAGATCGGCGATTGATCGAGTCGGTCTACGGTTGGGAAGCATTCGACAAGTTGGTGCTCTCGGCGGCGAGTTTTCTACGCGAGACGATCGGGCCGCGCTTGGACAAAGAGTCCTTGTTGTGTACCGCCGGTGTTCACGCGGATGCTTTCGTGCTCTTCGTTCCCTGTGACCGGGCGGGCCGCGAACTGACCTCCTTAAGCCTCGCATCGGTAGCCACAGATCTTCGCGATGCCATGGAGGCGCATCTGTCTCGAGAAGTCAGGGTGGAAACGAACTTGAGCGCCGGAGCCAGAATCGGAGCGGTGAGGCTCTTGGACAATCCTTTCTACCGGTTCGAGAGAAGAGTCTATTCGGCGATCGATCAGGCCCGTGCCATGGCGGAGCGTCCTCAAGAGTCGGAACGCCTCGCTTGGGTTGGAGAACTGCACCGGGTGCTCCGAAAGAGCCAAGTCTCCTGCGTGTTCCAGCCGATCGTCGAGATCGAGAGCGGGAAATCCGTGGGGGTAGAAGCTTACGCGCGTGGGCCGGAAAGCTCGGTTTTTCGCCTTCCGCGCGTGATGTTTTCGCTCGGTCGCGAGGCGGGCTTTCTTGGCGATCTCGATCGCTTGTGCAGAAAGACCATTCTCGGTGCACTGCGTGGATCCGCGATGGAGGGCTGGCTTTTTCTCAACACCCATGCGGACACATTGGTCGATCCGGAGTGGTGTTCGCGAGAGACACTAGCGATGATCGGTGCGGCGGGATTGTCGCCGGACCGCGTGGTGCTCGAAATCCCCGAGGGTCAGTTGAGCGGAGATCTGGAAACGTTGCGGCAAGCGATGGAACGACTTCGGCGCATGGGGTACCGCATTTCCCTCGACGATGTCGGTTCGGGGGGACGCTCGAGCCAAATCGTCGATGCTCTGCGGCCGGATTTCGTAAAGTTCGATCTGACCTTGGTGCGCGGCTTGGGGCGGGATGCACTGCGCACCGAGATCGTTGCTTCGCTGGTGCGTTTGGCGGAGCGATCCGGTGCTCGACTGATTGCCGAGCGGGTGGAGAGTCACGAAGAGGTGGAAGCATTGCTCGCGTGCGGAGCAAGTATTGGTCAGGGGTACTACTTCGCGCGCGAAACGGCAGTCGATGCGATGAACTTGGGCGCTCACTCCCGTCGTGAGATCTGGCCGTGAAGACGGCCGGCATCGAGGCTCTGCTTCCCGGTTTCGGTATCGGGCTCGCGTTGGCGATACTGCTCGTATTGGCTTGGCTTGCCGGGCGGCGGAGCGGGCGAAGGGGTGTGCCCAACCGAGTTCGAGAGGTCGAGATCGCCCTGCGTGGAATGATCCGCGGGCACTACGACGTCCCGCTCGATAACGATGACGACGTGCGGGAAGACGGTTATTCCTCTCTGGCACAGGCGACGGTCGAACTCGCTCGTTCCTTGCGGGATCGGCATCAACGGGTGGAGCGGCGGGCCCTGATTCTAGGGGAGGCACAAGATGAACTATTTGATTGCGGCCTCTTGGTGCTCGATGAGGATTTCGCCGTATTGGGGATTTCCGAACCGTTGGCGGAGATGCTCGGCGGCGGGCCGCACGAATTCGAGGGCGACGCTGCGCGCGATCTCTTCAGCGAGGAGAGCTGGAGTGCGCTGAGTCTCCACCTGACCCATCGCGATGAGCGCAGACAGGGGTTTCGCCTCGATGTGGCCATACGTAATCGCAGCGGCGAACTCGTCGAGGGCACGTTGAAAGTGGCGTCCTCGCATGCGATTCCCGGTGCGACGGTCGCCGTCTTCGATCGTTCACTTGGGACGAAGGCGGAAGAACTCCTTCTGCGTCAATCACTAGAGCGCTGCCGCACGCTTCTCGATGAGCTGTCGGAAGCCTATCTCGTTGTGGTGGATGGCGTGATCACTGAGGCCAATCCGGCATCTTGCAAGTTGCTTGGCGCGGATCCGGCCGGGGGGCGATTTGAAGACTTGCTGCCCGCAGAGGACTGGCTGCGGGCTCTCGACTATGTGCGCCGCGCCGAATCCGGAGAGGAAATCGCTTCCTTTCATTGTGAGGTGGGCCGGCTCGGAGACGGCAGCATGCCGACCCCGGTCGAGATCAGCGCCGTACCGATCGTTTTGGCGGAGGGGCGGGCAGCGCTGCTCACTTTGCACCCGGTTCGCAGCGCCAAGCGCAGAATCATGGCTGTGCCGGAACGTAGCGCATCGCTCGATGCTGCGATGCAATGTCTCGGTGATGGTGTCGTTCTCTTGACGGAAATGCGCGATGGTTCGTCCAAAGGCGAAGTTCGGGTCGCCCTGGTGACGCGGCGCCTCGCTGAGGTGCTCGGTCTAGAGGCTTTGCCGAAGGAAGGAATACCGGAATCCGCTTTCCGTGCGGAAATTGCACATCGCTTCGCCGATCCAGCGGATTTCGTCGTATTTCTCGATCGCAGCGCCGAAGAGCCGGTTTCGATACGCATGCAGCTTTTTCGGCTCAGTGGAGAGAACGGAGGGGATATCGAGGTCATTTCGTCGCCCGTACGCAGTGAATCGGGGAAAGCCCGTTCACGCCTCTTGATCTTCCGCGATGTGAGCAATCACCTCGAAGCGCAGCGGCAACTCGAACGAGATGCCGCGGATCTCGACCGATCTCGTGCATCATTGCAGCGGGCCTACGAAGAGCTTGCCGAAGTGCATCGGGATCTAGAGCAGAAACACCACGACGTCGAAGCGTTGAACCAGGAATTGAAGGAATTGGACAAGGCGCGTTCCGACCTGCTCGGTGATCTTTCTCATGATTTGCAGACGCCGCTCGTTTCGATCAAAGGCTACACACAGATGATCTTGGAAGGTCGTCTCGGTACGATCAACGAAGAGCAGCGTCGAGGTCTCACGAAGGCGCTGCAGAACGTCGAGCGAATGAGTGAGAAGGTCGGAGCGATCCTGGCTCTAGCGCGTGCGGAAAACGCCGTATTGACCGCGCCGGAAATGGTCCCGCTCAACGACGTCGTTCGCGCCGTAGTGGACGACTACCAAAGTGCGGCGAGGGAAAAGCGAATTCACCTCGTCATCGATCCCGAGTCTGTTCCTATGGAGATCTGGGCTGAGCGAGACGGCATCTTGAACGTGCTCGACAACCTCGTCGGCAATGCCGTCAAGTTCAACTTCGAGGGTGGTACCGTCAAGATTTCACAAAGGCGGTTGTCCGATGGTCGTGCGCTGATCGTCGTTGCCGACAATGGTCCCGGAATACCTGAGGAAGAACGGGAGAAGATCTTCGAGCGCTTTTATCGGGCCTCGACCGGATTGCGTCGGCCGGGAAGCGGAATCGGCCTCGCCATGGTGCGCGCTATCGTGGAGCGTCACGGGGCAGAGATCGAAGTCGAAGCCGGTGAAGAAGGCGGCGCGGTCTTCATGCTGCGCTGGCCTACCGCCTCTCCCAATGCGACGGCTTTGCGAACGACGGGCTAGGAGTCTGAGCGGTCGAACGATGCTCGATGGCGGTTTGGCGCAACCGTCGTTTCTTCGGGAGGAGCATCGGCTGCTAGGGCAGGGCGCTCGCAAGGCAGCGAAGGATGCAAAGGGGGAGTGACAGAGGGCCCGTGCTCATTTCTGTCGCGTAAGCTTGGCAACAGCTCGAGCTATGGACGTTTTTCATCCGGCAGGTTGGCGGCTCTCCCCCGGCGGTCGTGCCACGCGTGGGACAACAGGATGGCGGCTGCGCTCGGCGCTGAGAGGGACTCGACCGTGTCGCTCGTCGGTATGGTGATCTCGATGGCGTCGGTGAGGGAGAGGTCTGAGGTGCCGCGAACTTCCGAGCCGATGATGAGAAAGAATGGAAGGGACCAATCGACCTCATGAGGGGGGATGCCGCCACGTGTCGCGGCCACAGCCGGGCGACGCGAAGATTGGGAAATCCGTGCGAGAAAATCGGCGTCTGCAGCGGTGCGCGATACGCGGAGGCGGTGGATGGCGCCCGCACTTGCGCGCACGGCCTTGGCATTCCAAGGATCGGCACCTCCGGCAACGATGACGCCCCCTCCGCCGAAAGCGGCGGCTGAGCGGATCACCGTTCCCGTGTTGCCGGGAACTTGCATTTGCCAGATGACCACCAGCACCCCGGCCTGCTCGCACTCGAGCAGCATCGACGGGTCATCGGCGCTCGGCGGAAGTCGACATGCCCCGAGCAGTCCCGTTCCATGTTCGGTTGGAGAGAGGCGTTGCAGCAGTTTCTCTTCAACCGGTTGTACCGGTACGCCCCGAGCGTGCGCGATCTCGAGCAGATTCTCGTATCGCGCGACCTTCGTTCCCGCATCGCCGACCATGACCCAATCGAGCGCCGCTCCCGCTTCGATCGCTTCCTCGACACCCCGTGGTCCCTCGACGAGGAAGAGACCCTCTTCGCGCCGATGCGCGGCGCTTTTCTGCAGCTTGCGGACGAGCCGGGCCAGAGGATGAGAAGCGGAGCGGATGGCGGCCGGGAGCTTCATCTCGGGATCCTCGTGACGGGCGAAAGGCTTGTCGTGGCGGCGCGCAAAAGGTCGCTGCCGGGCGCGGAGGATTATAGGCTAGGCTCGATCATTCGTGGAACCTTCTTGCCGGAGCGCTCTCGGTGGCAGGGTTCCATGAACGCCGAATCTTCGCGGGAGAGTCTGTGTGGCGGAAAGCTCGCGACCGGGAGAGAAATCAACATGGTGGACGAACGTGTCTTGATGGCATCGGACAGGCTCCGGGCCGGTGGCATCGTCGTATTTCCGACGGAGACCTTCTATGGGATCGCGGTCGACCCGACGAATGCGGCCGCCGTCGACGAGTTGTTCCGCCTGAAGCGGCGCTCTCTCGGTCATTCACTGCCGCTGATTGCCGGAAGTACGGCACAAGTCGATCAGGTCGCCGCAGAGGGCTGGCGTGCTCTGCCCGGGCTCGAGTCATTGGTGGATCGGTTCTGGCCCGGCCCGCTGACCCTCATCCTCGATGGAGCGGTGGGTCTCGCCCCTGGTGTCGCGGCCGGCGACGGCAGTATCGCCATCCGCTGGACGGCGCATCACCTCGCCGCCGCATTGGCGCTGAACTTCGGGCACCCGTTGGTTTCGACTTCCGCCAATCTCAGCGGTGAGCCGCCGATTGCAGATGGAGCGGCTGCGCTCGAGGCTTTTTCGTGCGATGACGTCTACGTTCTCGACGACGGACCGTGCGCGGGTGGGCTTGCTTCGACGATTCTCGATCCTCGGGCCGGGGCGATGGCGATCTTGCGAGAGGGAGCCGTTGCTCGTCAGGCGATTGAAGACGCCTGCAGGCAGAGATAGGGCGAGCGGGGTGTCTCGGTGACACCGGAGTTCTCGTGTGTCGAAACGGCGGCATGAGGCATAATCGGAATTCCCTAGGAGTGATAGATGTTGCGTTCTTGCAGAGGATCATGGGTTCGGTTTCGCCGTGGGTTGGTTCATTCGCTTCTCGT